>JAISRY010000017.1 GCA_031273385.1 Tannerellaceae bacterium
CTCACTAAATAGTATCATTATTATCCAAAGTAGTTTTATAAAGTAAATCGGATAAATGGTTGAATATCTGACATGAAAATAATCTACTTTGGATAATCTTTTACTTTGGATAAGAATAGTTATCAAAACTTGTGATAAATTCAGTGAGGACTTGGATTTTTCGCTTTTGCAGGCAGACGACCGTTTCAGGTTAGAAGACTATTTCGATGCCATCATCGCTGAGTTTCAATCGCTCGGACGGGAAATCAGTATCACGCGGAAAGAGAAGAAAAAGCAAACCAATGTCGAATCAGCCTTTTTGAAAGACAATACCGAAGTGTACAACCTGGCTTTTACGACAGAAAAAAGCGTAAAAATCAAAATAGAAGTGGATACGCAACCACCTATGGGTTTTTCGACGGAGCAGAAACTGTTGTTGCTGCCTTTTTCCTTTATGGTGCGCTGTTATACGCTCCCCGATTTATACGCCGGTAAAATGCATGCGCTGTTATTCCGCGCATGGAAAAGCCGTATAAAAGGGCGCGACTGGTATGATTTCGAATGGTATGTCCGCCATCATATTGCATTGAACTTTCACCATTTGCAGCAGCGGGTCGAACAGATCAATGCAATAGGACGTGATGCGTTTTCGTGCGCGGTATTTCTGCAAATGCTGAAAGAGAAAATCCGGAATACGGATATAAATTCAGTGAAGAACGATGTCCGCCCATTTATCGGGAATCCTTCGGAAATGGATATATGGACAACGGATTATTTTTTGCAATTGGCCGATAGAATGTTACTGTAAGAAATCTTTGGAGGGTTTCCTTTGAACTTTGGGGATAAATGCTTTTCTTTGGGCTGTGAAAAGAATGATTTTAATAGGTAAAGGGATGAATTTTATGCTGAAAGCCGGATGTATGGCGGTGATGGTGTGTGTCTTGGCGGCGTGCGGGAACGACCTGGACGACAAATTGGAGGGGAAATGGCAACTGCAACAGGTAGAGACGGATGGTATCATACAACACGTGGATACGATCTTTTATAATTTCCAAACCTCACTCTTTATGTATCAGATCTATGTTCCGGCGAAAGATCAGTTTCAGTATTCGTACGGGTTTAAGGAGATAGACGATACGCGGCTCTTTCTGGAGATTATCAACGAGGACTTGCTTCCCTATACCGACTGGGAATCGACGAAGCGGACGTTTACGATTGAGAAGTCGACGCGAAGCCGGCTTGTACTCGGCAGTGGAAAGAAGCGCTATACGTTTCGTAAGTTTTGACATAATTATACCATATATATAATGAAAAAGAAAAGTATCACCCTGTTGTTGGCGGCAACGCTTGCCGGCAGCGTATTGTGTTCGTCCTGTATCGGCTCTTTCGGGTTGACGAACAAATTGTTGACATGGAATAAAGGGATTGACAGCAAACTGGTCAATGAACTTGTTTTCCTTATTTTATCCCCGGTGTATGCAACGACGGCGGTCGCCGATCTCTTAGTTCTTAATACCATCGAATTTTGGAGCGGCGAGAATCCTGTCGCCGATGCCGGAAGCAGTAAAACCATAGATACGGCAAACGGCATTTATACGGTTCAGGCCAATGAAGACGGCTACTCCATCAGGAAAGAGGGAACGGACGAAACGGTCGGCCTGATTTTCGATAGCGGGGATAAAAGCTGGAGCGTCGAGGCTAACGGAGCGCAGCATAAGCTATTCCGGTATGCCGGAGACGGCGAAGCTATCGTCTATCTTCCCGACGGACAAGAGATGGAGGTCAAGCTTGACCCCGCCGGCATCATGGCGTTCCGCCAGGCGGTAAACGGCTATTTCTATGCCGCACATTGACGGCGGCCTTTTCCTATAACCAAATAGATTGAAAAATATGAAACGTGTATTCCAAAACTTACTACCCGGCCTGGCCGTGTGTGTTTCCCTGATGGGAACGAAAGCGGTTGCGGCGGAGAGGGATGTGCCGAAACCTTATTGGCAGGACGTTCGTGTCGTCGCCGTGAATAAAGAGCCGCCGCGTTCGTCGTTTATGACTTATGCCGATCGCCAAACGGCGTTGACCTCCCGCTACGAGAGCAGTCCCTATTATTCGCTGTTGAATGGCGTATGGAAATTCTATTTCGTAGATGCCTATAAGAAATTGCCGGAGAATATCACCGACCCGTCGGCCAGTACGGCCGGCTGGCATGATATTGTGGTGCCCGGTAACTGGGAGGTGCAGGGGCATGGCATCGCCATTTATACCAACCAGGGGTATGAGTTTAAACCGCATAACCCACAGCCTCCGCTTCTGCCCGAAGAGAATCCGGTAGGCGTATACCGTCGCGATATCGACATACCTGCCGGATGGGAGGGGCGTGACGTATACCTGCATATCGGCGGGGCGAAGTCAGGGCTTTATGTCTACCTGAACGGACAGGAGGCCGGCTACAGTGAGGACTCTAAAAACCCGGCCGAGTTCCTGGTCAACCCCTATATAAAGCCGGGGAAGAATGTGCTGACGCTGAAAATATTCCGTTGGAGTACGGGCTCTTACCTGGAATGTCAGGATTTCTGGCGTATAAGCGGGATCGAACGGGATGTCTTCCTCTATGCGCAACCCAAGATGGCGATACGGGATTTCCGTGTGGTTTCGACCTTGGACGATCAGTACAGGGATGGGATATTCCGCTTGGCGGTGGATATAAAGAATCACACAAACAAAACCAAAGGGATTACGGTCGGCTATGAATTGCTGGATGCCAAAGGCGGGACGGTTGCCGCCGGAGAGCGGAACGCCTGGGTAGGGAACGATGGGCAGACGGTTAGCTTTGAGGCGCTGATACCCTCTGTCGCCCAATGGTCGTCGGAGCATCCGAACCTGTATAAGCTATTGATGACCGTAAAGGAAGAGGGCAAGGTCACCGAAGTCGTCCCTTTCAATGTCGGTTTCCGCCGGATAGAGATCAAGGAAACAACCCTTACGGCGCAGAACGGGAAGCCCTATACCTTGCTCTTTATCAACGGACAGCCCATCAAACTGAAAGGGGTAAACATCCACGAACATAACCCTGAGACGGGGCATTATGTCACCGAAGAGCTTATGCGCAAAGACTTCGAGCTGATGAAGCGGCATAACCTGAATACGGTGCGCCTCTGCCATTATCCGCAAAGCAGGAGGTTCTACGAGCTGTGCGACGAATACGGCCTGTATGTCTATGACGAAGCCAACATCGAATCGCACGGCATGTTCTATAGCCTGAGCAAGGGACGTTCGTTGGGGAATAACCCCGAATGGTTCCATGCCCACATCGACCGCATCGCCAATATGTATGAACGGAACAAGAACTACCCTTCGGTCACCTTCTGGTCGTTGGGCAATGAGGCGGGTAACGGGTACAACTTCTACCAGGCCTACCTGTGGATAAAAGGGAAAGACAAAAACGGGATGGATCGTCCGGTCAACTACGAGCGGGCTCTCTGGGAGTGGAATACGGATATGTTCGTGCCTCAATATCCGAGCGCCGAATGGCTGGAAGAGATAGGAAGAGGCGGTAGCGACCGTCCGGTTGTGCCGTCCGAATATTCGCACGCGATGGGTAATTCGAACGGTAACCTATGGGATCAGTGGAAAGCGATTTATACCTATCCCAACTTACAGGGCGGATACATCTGGGACTGGGTAGACCAGGGGCTTCTGGCCGTAGATAAAGAGGGGCGTTCCTATTGGGCTTATGGCGGGGATTATGGCGTCAACGCGCCGAGCGACGGGAACTTCCTTTGCAACGGCCTGGTCAATCCCGACCGCCGTCCGCATCCGGCCATGGCCGAAGTGAAATATGCGTATCAAAACTTCGGCTTTGAAGCCGTAGACGCCGCAAAGGGACTCTTCCGCGTGACGAACCGCTTCTATTTCACCCATAGCGGCAAGTATGCCATCCAATATACCGTTATGGCGAATGAAAAGCAGGTGGGAAGCGGCAAGCTGGCGTTGGATCTGGCGCCCCAGGCGTCGGAAACGGTAACGCTTCCGCTGGTCGCGACGCTGAAAGAACAACCCGGGGTGGAATATTTCGTGAACTTTAAAGTGACCACTACACAGGCCGAAGCGCTCATCCCCGCCGGATATGAGATCGCCCATGACCAGTTCGTTCTTCCGCTTACGGCAAAGAAAAAGGAATACAAAAGCAGCGGCAAGCCGGCATTGACGACCTCGTCCGATGGCGGCCTGCTGACGGCTTCTTCTCCGAAAGTGACCTTTATATTGAATAAGAAGACAGGCGTCGTCACTACCTATACGGTGGACGGGACGGCCTATTTTGCAGGAGGATTCGGCCTACAGCCCAACTTCTGGCGAGCGCCCAACGACAACGATTACGGCAATGGCGCTCCCAAGCGCCTGCAGGTATGGAAAGAGAGCGGTAAGCATTTCCGCGTGGCGGATGCGGATATCCGGACAGTTGACGGCAATGCCGTACTGAGCGTAAGCTACCGCTTGGCCGCCGGCAACGAATACACGATTAAATACACCGTATACCCCAGCGGCGTGGTCAATGCCTCCGTCCGGTTTACCGCGGCTTCTTCCGCGCCGGAAGTACCCCGTATAGGCGTGCGTTTCCGCCTGCCGGCCACCATGAACCAGGTACAGTACTTCGGGCGCGGGCCGGAAGAAAACTATGTCGACCGCAATGCCGGTACGATCGTCGGATTATATAGGAGTACGGCGGAGGATCTCTATTTCCCGTATGTCCGTCCGCAAGAGAACGGGCACCATACCGATACGCGCTGGGTGGCGTTGACGGGAGGGAAAACGCCCGGCCTGCTGATAGAGGCCGACGACGTGATCGGGTTTAATGCGCTGCGCAATTCGGTCGAAGACTTCGATTCGGAAGAGGCGTTGCCCCATCCCCGCCAGTGGACGAACCGTTCGCCGGAAGAGATTGCCGCCCACGACGAAGAGGCGGCCGGGAACGTGTTGCGAAGAATGCATCACGTGAATGATATCACGCCCCGCGACTATGTCGAAGTGTGCGTGGATATGAAACAACAGGGTGTTGCCGGCTATGACAGCTGGGGCGCCCGTCCTCAACCCCGGTATACCATTCCGGCCGGACGGGAATACAACTGGGGCTTTACCTTGATTCCGGTCGCCGGTGAAAAGGCCGTTCCCGGCGCAAAGGGATACCGTTATCTATAAGAGGGATGAAAAAGAGAGTGATAGAGATATGCGCTAATTCGGCGCAGAGTTGTGTAGAGGCGGAAGCCGGCGGCGCAAAGCGTGTGGAGCTTTGCGCCGCCATCCCCGAGGGAGGCGTTACGCCCAGTTATGGAGAGATCAGGACGGCGCAGGAGATGACCTCGTCGGTGGCTATACACTGCATTATCCGTCCGCGCGGGGGTGATTTCCTATACACGCCGGCGGAAATACAATCCATGCTGTATGATATTGAAATGGCTAAAGCGTTGAACATACAGGGTGTTGTCTTTGGCTGCCTGACGAAGGAGGGGGATATTGACGTGGCGTTGTTGCAACGGCTTGTCGCCGCAGCCAAACCTCTTTCCATCACCTTCCATCGTGCGTTCGACGTCTGCCGCGATCCGTTTAAGGCGTTGGAACAGATTGTTGAAGCAGGCTGCCACCGTATTCTTACCTCCGGGCAACAGCCGGATGCCGTAAAGGGAATCCCCCTGATCGCCGAGCTGGTGAAACGGGCTGCCGGACGTATCGTCATTATGCCGGGCTGCGGCGTGCGTGAAACGAATATTGCCCGGATAGAGGCGGCGACCGGTGCGACGGAATTTCATACTTCCGCCCGCAGTGTGCTGTACAGCCGGATGGAGTACAGGAACGAACAGGTACCCATGGGTAGCAGCGCTGTCACCTCCGAGTTCGAAACCGTACAAACCGACCGCAAAAAAGTAGCCGCCTGCCTGTCGTCTTATTGACTCATAGGGTAACTGAACTTCAGTAGTTGTAAAAGCGGAAATAGCTCCCGTCCGAAAAAAAATAGCTCCCGTCCTATTTCAAATAGCTCCCGTCCCGTTTTAAATAGCTCCCGTCCGGCTGAAAGGGGCGGTTGGTTCCGCATTGCGTTATAATGACGACGAATCATAATCGTGTGAAAATCAAGCTCTCTTTTTGATAAACGCAGTTTATTGGGTACTCATAAAGTCGGCATACAGCCCTTTCAGCCGTTTGCGTAGATGCAGGACGGCATAATGTTTTCGTGATAGGAGGGTATTGAGGGGCGTACCGGTGGTTTCGGCGATCTCTTTCACCGGGATACCGTCCAATTCGGTGAGCTCAAATGCTTCACGCTGTTCGGGCGGCAGTTCGGCAAGAGCGGCTTCCAGCTCCGTCCAGACGAGCGAACGCAAGTATTCCGTTTCCGGCGAAAGCGGCGCCTCCTCCGAAGCAAATAAAAGCGTCGAAAAGCCGCTCAACACCTCATCGTCACTTTCCTCGTCAGCATAAAAGGGCAACGCCTCTTCGCGCTTCCTGGCGCCATGGTTGATAATCGTATTTCGTGCCACACGGAAGAGCCATGCCGTCACCTGTTCGATGGGATTCAGCGTACTTTCCATCGTCTTTACGAATTGCCACAGCACATCCTGGAGAATATCTTCCGCGTCTTCCTTGTTCGGCACCCGTTTCCGGATAAAGGCTTTCAGACGCGGTTGGTGTTCTGCGACCAACTTTTCAACGGATTGGCGAACGGTCGGTTTACTCATGCTTATGGAAATGCTCATGCCTTTTATGGATAAACTCTTTCCGTTCTTCGGGCGTCATCTTCATCCATTTTTCGTGGATAGGATTGTGATGCCCATGCATACCCATCATTTTCCCCCCGATACGCCCAAAGAACAGGCGGGCAAGGACAAGCAGCCCCAAAGCCTGCCAGAAACTGACGGTGGCCAGCCCGAAAATATCCGGGACAAGGAGATTCCACAACACCATAACGATTGCGCTGAAACCGACTAATGCCGCCAACGCCAAAAAAACATGCTTCATAATATGCGCTTTCATTTTATTCCGATTTTAATGGATGACTTATTCTATTCATTTCTCCTCATATTTACCCGTTCGACCAGTTCGAGGGCGTTGAATTTGCACCTCCCCAAACAGTCTCCACAGGCCGTACACTTGTCGGGGTTTTTCACTACGGCGTGCTGCATCCCCGTTTCGTCCTTTACCATCTCCAATACGTGATGGGAACACCTTTTGATGCAACGCCGGCATCCGGTACAATGGCTCTCCACAACCCTGATCACCCTCTTCCGTGCCCTCTCCCTCCCGTGCAACCTGCCCGCCATCATCAGCACAAACACAATTCCCACGCTAATATACACTACATTCATCATTCTTTCCTGTTTTAAAAAAATATTTCCCGAGATTCCTCTCTACTTATAAAGACAAATAAGACGGAAAAATATTTTATCAGAAAGCAAAAAAAATCACGAATGTGTCAGTCCAAAGATTTCTTTCATAATGCTTAAATATCCTCTGACGTCATCATCTGTGCGCTGCAAACTATCCTGCAAAGATTGGTTGGGTAGGGATTCTTCCATCTGGCGGATAAAGGCGTTCAAGGTCTCTTTTATCGTTACAGGCAGTTCTACAGGCGTTAATGGGTCAATCCTCATAGCAAGCAATTTGAACACATCATCTCTGTGTTTTTTGATGTCTGCGCTGCGAATTGCCGGATTGGTTTTTTTATCTTTCGTAAGATTGAGAAAAGCGTTTACTTTCAAACATAAAAGCGATAAAGGATTGGCAATGCGAAGACCGTCTTCGACAATACTGCCTTTTATCGTTTGGCTGTAATATTCTTCGTCCATCAGAATAGCAGAAAGGCTTGAAATGTTTTCTCCGACAGGAATAGGGGTTAAATGAAAACCTGTAGGCTCTCCCAAAACATCAGGATGCTTGGACAACAGCTCAATCTGAACAGGGAAACTTCCTCTTGGATGAATGAAACGGAACAATTCGGGAGTGGATTCTTTAACTCCACGTTTGCGCTGTCGGGTTTTGTATTCTCCCAAAGTGATGAAGTCCCAGAATCGTTTCCCAAACTCCGGCGTCATTTTTTCAATAACTAAAATCATATCAATATCATCGGTTGCACGAGGCCGCATATCCGTATCTTGCAAAATAATATCGCAAGCCGTCCCACCGATAATGACATAATTATCTTCAAAGCCGACAAAGTATTCTTTGAATTTTTCTAATCCTTTTACCATTTCATTTCTGCAATTAATATTTCCAATTCTTTTTCTATGCGAGGGTCCGGGTTGTTTTTCATGGATAAGTATAAGGAAAGCTTATCAACCAGTTTACGCTCTGATTGATAAGGGATGGTTGTCGGGTATCTCCACACTTCAATCTGATAGTTTCCCTCCAATTCATTATGCTGTATATGAATTGTTTGGGCAAACTTATCCCAGATGGCTACACTCCCATACCGCTCAGGGTTCAGGTGCGAGTAATGCGACAGGGCATTTACGCCGCTGATGCTAAAATATTCTCCCGGCAGCGAATCCGAATACAGGATTTTCTTGACAGGAGAAGACAAATACTTTTGCGACTGTTCCCAAAGTTCCCGTTTAGGATGTGCGAACCGGATTATTTTCATTCCCGCATCATCTTTTCTCGTTTGACATAACCGGCAGGCTTCAAGATTAATAATGGCGCGGGATATAGCCAGGTAATTGTATGGTATTATTCTCTCCAATTCCTTGATTGTAAATTCCTTTTTACCGTCTGCCAAAAGATGGTATAACAATATATATTGAGCGGCAGGGATCAAACTTTCCGGTTTTTTACTCTCTCCCGTTGCTCTGACATTGGCAATCAGAGAGGGTAGAAAAGCGTATTTATCTGAAATAATAAAATATACACCATGATTAATTAACCTTTCTCTTTCGTAATATGCCAATGATGTCAACAGGATGGCAACCGGCATGGCGACAACTTTTTCTAGTTGCTCAACTATCCGTTTGTAATGCAATGGAGTATGAGTTTCTTTGTTTTTTGCTTGAATCACGCAGATAGGTTGTTGATTGAAAATCAAGGTGTAGTATGAGAACCTCAATAACATATCCGCATTAAGCCCTTTCAGCTTATCCCGATGTATCGGAATAAGTTCTGAATGGATACCTAATATAGACACTATCTTATTCATTACCAAGTGTTATCAATTATATTTGCATCATTATCATGATATGTGATAATGATGCAAATATAGTGATAATAATTCAATGACAAGCAGAAATGACAGGAGTTTAGATCGTGCGCAGAGGATGCATCCTTTTCTGAAAGAGGGTGCATCCTTTTCTGAAAGAGGGTGCATCCTTTTCCGAAAGAGGATGCATCCGCCCATTTCCGGTTTTACACAATAGTGTAGCTCCGGCTACACAATTGTGTAGTCGGGGCTACACAGTTGTCTGTCTCCAGCTACACAACTGTGTACGTCCGGCTATACTATTGTGCCGTTTTCCATTTTAGGAACGTGAAATAAATAACCTATAATGATTGAATTTAAAATGATTAAATTTTGCGAGGCATTCCTGACGGAATGCCGTTCGGTAAATGCAGGCCATTACAAGTTATCTATTTTTCATCACTTATCCGATCGCGCGGGATAAACGGAACCAGGGTGTTTTTGGTTTTTTGACATTCTTCACGCGTTATCTTGGGGGGCTATATTTGTGGGTGTCGGTGATTATGTGTAATATTACGCCCGATTTTGCGATCTTAACATAGTTATGAAAATGGAGCGTTTATTGCATTATGTTTGGAAATACAGATTATACTCGTCCGCCGGCCTGATTACGGTTGACGGTATTCCTGTTTCCGTTATTGACCAGGGGATACACAATACGGCGGATGCCGGGCCTGACTTTTTTAATGCCAAACTGAAAATTGGCGGAACAACCTGGGTGGGCAACATCGAAATCCACAACAAAGCCTCCGACTGGATGCGGCATAACCACGATAAAAACAAAGCGTATGATTCTGTGATTCTTCACCTTGTCGAGCTATCGGACGCCAAGGTTTACCGGACGAACGGGGAGATGATCCCGCAGGCGATATTGACCGTTCCGGAGGCCGTCAGGCGTAATATCGCGTGGCTGCTTCATCGTGATACGCCTATCCCCTGCCTGCATGCCCTTTGCGAGGTCGATCCCATTTTCCATTCTTCCTGGCTGGATGCGCTGTTGAGTGAGCGGTTGGAGCGGAAGATGCTGGATATCTTCAGGCTATTGGATCTGTATGCGAACGATTGGAATGAGGTCTTTTATATTACGTTGGCGCGTAATTTCGGGTTCGGGGTCAATAGCGACGCCTTTGAGCAGTTGGCCAAAAGCCTGCCGTTGCGCTGTATCCTGAAGCAGCGGAGCAGCTGTTCGCAGGTCGAGGCGATGCTGTTTGGGCAGGCGGGGATGTTGCTGGACGAAGAAAATTGCCACTATTACAGGCTGTTGCAACAGGAATATGCCTTTCTGCGGCATAAGTTCGGGCTACAGCCGTTGGACGCCTCGCTGTTCAGGAATTTGCGTATCCGCCCGAACAACTTCCCGCATATCAAGTTGGCTCAACTGGCCTCGATCCTGCGGGAGCATGACACGCTGTTTTCCGTTATCCTGAACGAAGAAGATACGGCGCGGCTGAGGGGTTATTTCCGCCTTGCCCCCTCCTTTTATTGGGATACGCATTATCATTTCCGCCACGCTTCGCCGCCGAAAGAGAAGTTGCTGGGCGAAAGTGCGGTGAACATCCTGTTGATCAATACGGTCGCTCCCCTCCTTTTTGCTTTCGGGCGGAAGAACAACCTGCCGGAATATGCCGAACGCGCCATCGCCCTGTTGGAGCAGATCCCTGTGGAACAGAACTCTATCGTGTCGACGTTCAGCCGCGCGGGCATCCGTGCCTGTCACGCCGGGGACAGCCAGGCGCTGATCCAATTGAAGCGGGAATACTGCGAGAAGAAGAAATGCCTCTATTGCCAGATCGGTTTTCAGTTGTTGAAACGTGCAAATATCTGTAAATAGACGAAAAACTGTGGGGGAAAAGGGCGTATTGCAATGGATTTTATCTATTTTTGTTCCCTGATTGATATATATATAATGAGGAATCAGGATGGTAAATCCATATACAAGAGATAGCGTAAGGGTATTAGCAGGTTTTTTTGTGTTAGCGGCCATCTATGCGTGCGCCAATATCGGAACGCCCAACGGCGGGCCGTATGACGAAACGCCTCCCCGCTTCGTCAGTAGCGTACCGGCTACCAACCAGGTCAATTACAAGGGGAAAAAGGTGGAAATTATCTTCGATGAGCTGATACAGATCGAAAAACCCTCCGAGAATGTCATCATTACCCCCCCCCAGCTGGAAATGCCCGTCATACGCGCTTCGGGGCGTAAAGCGATCGTCGAACTGCATGATACGTTGCAGGAGAATACGACCTATACCATAGATTTTACCAATTCGATTTCCGACAATAACGAAAAGAACGCACTGGAAGGGTTCACCTTTGCGTTCTCCACCGGGGATGTCATTGATTCACTGGAGGTATCGGGTTATTTGCTGCGTGCGAGCGACCTGGAGCCGATGCCGGGGATCACCGTCGGGCTGCATGCCAACCTGGAGGATTCCGCTTTCACGTCCGTACCCTTTCTGAGGACTTCCCGCACGAACGACAAGGGGCAGTTTACGATCCGCAATATCGCCCCCGGCGCCTACCGTATTTATGCGCTGCATGATATGAATAGGGATTACCGTTTCGACCAGCCGGGAGAAGAGATCGCTTTCTGCGATTCGTTGATCGTTCCTGCGTTTGAGTTTACCTCCCGGCAGGATACGGTGTGGAAAGATTCGCTGACGGTGGATACGGTGATGACGGTTCACTATACCCGTTTTATGCCCGACGATATCGTCCTGAGGCTGTTTAAGGAGGATTTCGAGCGGCAATTCATGCAGCGGCCCGAACGTCCGGAAGAGAACCGCTTTACGTTGCATTTCAATGCCCCCCTGGATACGCTCATATCGCCCGTTCCGCTCAACTTCACCCCCTCGGACAGCGCTTGGTATGTCGCACAATGGACGGAAGAGAAAAAGGGGATTCAATACTGGCTGACGGATTCGATGCTGTGGAAAAAGGATACGTTGCAGATAGCGGTCGATTACCTGAAAAGCGATTCGCTGAATGTGCTTCGCCCACAGACCGATTCGCTTACGCTCGCTATCCGCCGCCGCCCTCCGGCAGGGCAAAGCAGGAGGAAGAAAGACGAACCGGAGCCGGTCGTTTTCCTCGGTATGAATAGCCGTTTGACGGGAGCGGTGAACGTGTATGATACGATCTCGGTTGTCTTTGACGAGCCGGTGATGAATGTGGATAAGGAGTGGTTTACCCTGCATCAGAAAGTCGATACGCTGTGGATGCCCGTCGAGTTCGACTTCTACCCCGACCCCGGTAATCCGCTCTGTTTCTATGTCTACCGTAAATGGAAATACGAGGAGGAGTACAAGCTGGAGGTCGATTCGGCGACCATTTACAGTATTTACGGCAAGTGGAACAACCGTTTCAGCAATACCTTCAAGCTAAAAAAGGAAGACGAATACGGCAATCTGAGGATCTATATCAATGATGTGGATACGACGGCTTTCGTCGAGTTGCTTAATTCGAACGACGCGCCTGTGCGTAAAGTCAAGGTCAAAGATGGCGTCGTCCTCTTTATGGATCTGAAACCGGATAAATATTATGTCCGGCTGGTGGTAGACCTGAACGATAACTTCCAGTGGGATACGGGAGAGTATGCCGGAAAACGTCAGCCGGAAGAGGTCTACTATTATCCGAAAGAGTTGGCCATTACGCAAAACTGGAACTTCGAGGAGTCGTGGTCTGTCAAATCGCAGCCCATTACCCGTCAGAAGCCTTTAAGTATCACAAAAAACAAACCGAAAGAGTCGGCAAAAAAGAAGAGGGACTACAAAGATGAGGGAAGACGGCAATCATCCGGAGGCAATCCGATGCAAGGCATGGGCAGGCCGTTTTAGCCGCTACGCGTGTCTATGGGCGGTTTGCCTGCTGCTGTTTCCGGCCGGGACGGAGGCGCAGTGTCCGCCATGGGAAAATATGTTTTACCATGGGGAGCGGGTCGATTATGATATCTTTTTCAAGTGGGGATTGATCATGCCCAAAGCCGGGCTGGCCTCTTTCCATGTCAATAAAACGACTTACCGGCAGAATCCCGCATGGCAATACCGGTTGCTGTTCCGTACCGTCGGGGTGATCGACAAGATCTACAGGATGCGCGATACGATAACGACCTACCTCACACCGGAATATGCGGTGCTCTTCAGCTCCAAGCGGACGAATGAAGACAACTATTTTCTGGTCGACGAGCTGACCTTTATGCCTGATCCTACGGGCAAACAGAGCCGCGTCCGTTCGCACCGCTATACCCCGACGGCGACGAAGATAGATACCCTGCTTGTTGCCGAGGGTTGCCTGTATGACCTGATGGCTGTCGGCATGTACCTGCGTTCGATAGATTGGGAGAGGCTGAAAACGGGCGACGAGTTGCCTTTCCAGGTCGCCATGGGACGTGATATCATCCATGCCAGTTTCCGCTATACCGGCCAGGCGGTGGTGAAACCGAACGAAAACCTGGTCTACCGCGCCCGCCATTTCTATATTGATATCTATGATGATGCCTTTACCCAAAGCAAAGAGGCTGCCGAAATATGGGTAGGCGACGACGACAACCATCTCCCCATCAGGGTACGCGCCAAACTAAAGATAGGCGCCGCAGAGGTCTACTTCAAAGAGGCGCAGAACCTGCAATACCCCCTTTCCTGCCGGATCGTGATCCCTCCCAGGAAGTGAGGGAGTC
>JAISRY010000071.1 GCA_031273385.1 Tannerellaceae bacterium
AGGAAAACAGCAGAAGAGATAGAAATAAGAAAAGATATCCGGTACGATACGTCGTTTTCATTGAACAGTGTACATTGTGCAATATATAACGAAATCCCTCCCCTCTTATTGTATCGCCCAGCGTAATTCAAACGCTCCCCGCCCCGCCACAGCCGCTCCGGCAAGCTTATAATGTCGACGAATCGCAATCGTATAGAAATCAAAGTGGTACCCGTCATTGCGAACGCAGTGAAGCAATCCAGGAGTGTGTCGATGTGTCGCACTCCTGGATTGCTTCACTGCGTTCGCAATGACGGGTACTACTTTTGTGTAATCGCATGAAAATCAGACCATCGCCGTCATTTCCCTTTTTGATAAACCTGGTTTATTGGGCACTCGCCATGACGGATACCACTTTTATGAAATCTTAAGCTCCTTAAGAATCTTAAGCATCTTAAGGGGCTTAAATCTCCTCCCTAACGACCAACTAATACCTCCCTAACGACTAACTAATGATTACTTCGGGAGGAACTAATGATTAGGTCGGGAACAACTAATGGTTTCACAGCTGTGAGGTGATCGCTTCACTCCTGTGAGACGATCGTTTCACTCCTGTGAGGCGATCGCCTCACTCCTGTGAAACCATTAGTTCACAGCTGTGAGACCATTAGTTGTTCCCGAGGGAGGCAATAGTTATCAACAGCCCGGTCATTAGTACATGCCGAGCCGCTCATCAGTTGTTCACCAAGGAGAAAAAAAAGGACAGGTATGGCGGTCGTTTACAGCAGCAGGGAGCTGTCGCCGTAGCTTAGGAAGCGGAAATCGTGGGTGAGGGCATAGTCGTAGATCTTCCGCCAGTCTTCTCCGGCGAAAGCGGCGATCAGCAGGAGCAGGGTGCTTTTCGGTTGGTGGAAGTTCGTCAGCATACCGCGCACGATATGGAAGCGGTATCCGGGAGCGATCATAATGCGCGTCGCCGTGACCAGGGTATTCGTTCCCCGGCGGTCTAAATAATCGAGTACGTAATCCAGCGCTTTTGCGGCGGAAAGATCGGGAGCCGCCGGGGCGTCGTAAGGCATCCACTGGCCGACGATCAGGTCGGCGGGCGAGGCGTCGGGGTTGGCCGAGAGGATCAGGCCGGTATAATAGAGGCTTTCGAGCGTGCGGACGGAGGTGGTGCCGACGGCAATGATCCGCCCCAGGTTCGCTTTGATGCGTTCGATGGAGGCGCGGGTGACGGAGATAAATTCCGTATGCATGTCGTGCCCGGCTATGGTGTCGCTTTTTACCGGCTTGAATGTGCCGGCGCCGACATGCAGCGTCAGCTCCTCCCGCCCGAAACCTTTGGCGTCGAGGCACGAGAGCAGTTCCGGGGTGAAGTGCAACCCGGCCGTCGGCGCCGCAACGGAGCCTTTTATTTTGGAGTAGACCGTTTGATAGGTTTTCAGGTCGCTTTCTTCCGTTTCCCGGTGCAGGTAGGGAGGGATGGGGAGTTGGCCGGCGGCATCCAGCAGGTCGGCAAAGGTATAGGAGGGGTTATCCCAGGTAAATTCGACCAAAGAGGTATCGCCTGCGGTCTCCTTTCGTTCGGCGTTCAACTGAATAGGGAAGCCGTCGATGGCGACGGTCAGGGAGAGCGTTCCCTCTTTCCATCTCTTCGCGTTGCCGACCATGCAGTACCAGCGGCAACGGCTTGTCTGCTGGAGGATGAGGGCATAATCGCAGGGAAAGGCCGGTTCGAGACAGAAGAGTTCTATCCTTGCGCCGGTCTCTTTCCGAAATAGCAGCCGGGCTTGTATGACGCGGGTGTTGTTGAAGACCAGCAGTGCGCCGTCCGGCAGGTAATCGGGCAGGTTCTTAAACGTCGTTTCGCCGGTCTCCCCCCCGCGATAAAGGAGCAGGCGGGAGTCGTCTCTCCGGGGGAGGGGGAATTTAGCGATCCGGCCGTCCGGCAGTGTATAGCTGTAATCGTCTATCCGTATGTGCTGAACAGGGGCAGCCATTACCTGTCGCGCAGCCTCTTTTGCCAGTTCCAGGCGGTAAGGAGCGTATCTTCGACGCTCTCTTTGGCCGTCCATCCCAATACGTCGTTGGCATGGCGGGGATCAGCCCAAACCTTTTCGATATCGCCCTCGCGCCGGCCTACGATCCGGTAGGGGACGTTCACGCCGGTCGCTTTTTCAAAGGCGTTGATCAGTTCGAGGACGGTTACGCCCCGCCCTGTGCCGAGGTTGAATACTTCGAGCGGACTGCCCGCTGCGGTTTCCAACATCCGGACAATGGCAAGGACGTGCGCCTTTGCCAAGTCGACTACGTTGATGTAGTCGCGGATGCAGGAGCCGTCCGGCGTATCGTAGTCGTTGCCGAAAACGCTAAGCTCTTCCCTCAGGCCAATGGCCGTTTGCGTGATGAAAGGGACAAGGTTCTGGGGGATACCGTTGGGCAGCTCGCCGATCTCAGCTGTGGGGTGCGCCCCGATCGGGTTGAAGTAACGGAGGATAATACTCTTAAAGGGCAGGCCGGCATGGATGGCGTCCCGGATAATCTCTTCATTAATCTGCTTGGTATTCCCATAAGGGGACAACGCCGGTTTGATGGGAGCCTCTTCCGTTACCGGCAGAATATCCGGCTGCCCGTACACGGTGCAGGAGGAAGAGAAGACGATGCCCTGCACGCCGAACTCCGGCATCAGCTCCAGGAGGTTGAGGAGCGTCACGATATTGTTGCGGTAATATTCCAGCGGCTTGTGTACCGATTCGCCGACGGCCTTACTTGCGGCGAAATGGATGATTCCCCGGACGTCGGGGTAGGACTGGAAAAGCCGGCGCAACCCCTCTTTGTCGTTGCAGTCCAGTTCGAGGAAAACCGGACGGACGCCCGATATCTTTTCGATCCCGTCTACGACCGCCGCCGTAGAGTTGGAAAGGTTATCCACTATAATGACTTCATATCCCGCCGCCTGTAGCTCAACCACGGTATGCGAACCGATATACCCGGTTCCTCCCGTTACAACTATTCTCTTACTCATGATCCTATTTTTATACTGTTCTTAACCTATACAATCCCTGAAAAACCCATAAACGCCATGGCCAGCAGCCCGGCCGTAATCAGCGCGATCGGCGCGCCCTTCATCCCGTCCGGTATGCGCGTCATAGCCAATTGCTCGCGAATCCCCGCAAAGATAATCAAAGCCAGCGCAAAACCAATCGCCGTAGAGACGGCATATACAATGGACTCGATTAAATTATACTCTTTCTGTATCACCAATATAGCGACACCGAGGATACAACAGTTGGTCGTAATCAGCGGCAGGAAGACGCCCAGCGCCTGATACAGCGCGGGGGAAACCTTTTTCAGTATAATCTCCACCATCTGTACCAGGGCGGCAATGACGAGGATAAAGGTAATGGTCTGCATGAAACCCAACCCATACGCATCCAGCACATACCGCTGGATCAGAAACGTCACGATCGTCGCGATCGTCAGGACAAACGTGACGGCGGCGCCCATACCGGCAGCCGTTTCCACTTTCCTGGAGACGCCCAGGAACGGGCATATCCCAAGGAATTGCGCCAACACCACATTGTTGACGAATACCGCAGCGATAAATATCAAAATATATTCCATACTTCTTAGGCTTTACGCAGTTTATTAACGATAGCGATCAAATACCCCAGCGCGATAAAGGCGCCCGGCGCCAGGACGAAGACCAACGACCCGAACTCTTCCGGCATCAGGGAGAGGCCGAAGAACTTCCCCGTCCCCAACAGCTCGCGCACCGCTCCCAGCAAGGTCAGGGCAAGCGTGAAGCCCAGCCCGATCCCCAGCCCGTCGAGGGCGGAAAGCAGGATCCCGTTCTTGGCGGCAAAAGCCTCGGCGCGCCCCAGCACGATACAGTTGAC
>JAISRY010000119.1 GCA_031273385.1 Tannerellaceae bacterium
TGTCGTGTGTCTAATAGTATAAATAATGCGAATCAAGAACGCATGAACAAAAAAAGATGAAAAGAAACTTGTTTTGCCTGAATATCCCCTGAAAATTCCTACCTTTGGCGATGAATAAAATTGCTGATTTATAGCAGGTGAATGTGAAAGAGCTAATGCTCAAGTAGATTTGTGAAATTAAGAAGACAAAGGAATCATATATGCTACCCCAAAAATCAAATAGCGAAATATTGTTGTATCAATCCGAAGACGGGAAAATCAAGATACAGGTGCGTTTGGACGACAATACAGTTTGGCTAACGCAGGCCGGCATAGTAGAACTGTTTCAATCGTCAAAATCCAACATAAGCGAGCATATAAAACATATTTTCGAAGAGGGAGAACTGATGCCAGATTCAACTGTTCGGAAATTCCGAACAGTTCGACTAGAGGGAAGTCGGCAGGTAGAACGTGAAATGGAACACTATAACTTGGATGTCATAATCTCTGTTGGTTACAGGGTAAAATCATTTAGAGGAACACAATTCCGCATATGGGCTACTGAACGTTTGCGCGAATATCTGATAAAAGGATTTACCATGAACGATGAGTTATTGAAACAAGGTGGTGGATATTTTGAGGAGCTGCTTGACCGCATTCGCGATATACGTTCTTCGGAGAAAATGTTTTATCGAAAAGTACTCGAAATCTACGCAACAAGTATTGATTACGACCCACGTGCAGATATTACACAGAAATTTTTCCAAACGGTACAAAATAAACTACATTGGGCAGCACATGGACACACAGCAGCAGAAATTATTTATCAAAGAGCCAATGCGGAATTGCCATTTATGGGCTTAACTGCTTTCAAAGGCAAGAAACCGACTAAGCAGGAAATCACAATCGCTAAAAATTATCTTACCGATGAGGAATTGTCAATACTGAATCGCCTTGTATCTGCCTATTTAGATATAGCCGAAATAAACGCCATTCAGCAGAAGCCAATGAGCATGAAAGAATGGATAGAAGTATTAGACGGCTTTATCTCCATGAGTCGGCAAGATGTATTGACCCATGCCGGAAAAATATCCGCTGAACTGGCGCAGAGAAAAGCATTGGGCGAATATGACGCTTATAAAAAGAAAAGTATCAATGAGCTTTCAGATGTAGAAAAACAATTTATCGCAAGTATTGAACAGGCGCAGAAGAAGCTAAGGGTACTTAAACCCCAAAAGGATGATAATAAGGAATCATAGCAGGGTTTGTAATCAGTGCGAGGCGGTGCAGGGGCAACACATTAAAATGGCTTATTTATCGCATGCGTCATTGGCGTACTGAAACATACATTATTAATGCGTTGCCCCTGAATTTGAGGCTTGCCAGGTGCGATACGCTTCAAGTATCTTTTCGGCGACGCTTTCGGGGGAAAGAAAAGAGGTGTCTATGATGAGGTTGAAATGACGCATGTCGGTGCAATCTGCGCCGTATAATTCTTTATAGCGCTTGTTTTCACTGTTCTTTCTTTCTATGATATTGCGTATCGCGTCGTCGGTGGACACATACTTTTCGTTTTTCCTTTCCCTGTCTTTCGTTATTCTTTCGCCTGCGACGGCAATATCCGTTTTTAGGAATACTTTGAAAGAATCGGGGATGAAAAACCAGGCAAGCCTCGAATCTACAATCAAATCGCTCATCGTATTCAACGACTTGAACGTCGAATCTATCTCCTCATCTATTTCGGGATGCCGTTCCGAATACTGGTTTAACTCCTTCGTCGTCATGTTATACCGGGCGGCGATTTTTCGCTGGATAGCGCCGGTATAGATGTAGTCATAGTTCAGACGTTTACACAAAATAGCCGCTACGGTCGATTTTCCACTGCCTAAATCCCCGGTTATTGAAATGATATTTGCCATTAGCCGTTTTCTATATAGTTGATAATGCCTGCTTGATGTCGTCAAACAGGTCGTCCGCCGGTTCCAAGCCAACCGAAAGGCGGATCGTCTCTTCCTTTATGTCCATCTCCTTGCGCTGTTTGTCTCCGAATGTGCCGTAAATCGTGCTGGCCGGGTGGATAATCAACGACTTGTTGTCAAACAGGTTGGTCGCACGGCGGATCATTCTTAGGTTATTAAGCAGGCGGAAGCATGCCTCGCGCGAGGGCAGGTCGAACGTCAGCATCGCACCGGGGTATTCCCCGAACTGCGCCCTACTGATCGCATAATAGGGGTTATCTTCCAGTCCTGTATAATTGACGGAAAGGATACCCTCCTGCGTTTGCAGCCGTTTTGCCAACGCCAAAGCGGTCGAAGCATGGCGCTCGAAACGCAGTTGCAGCGTCTCCAATCCCAGCGACTGCATATAGGCGACCTGCGGCGTCATATACGCGCCCATATTGCGGTGGATCTCCCTGCGTAGGCGGGAGGTAAAGGCCTTTTTGCCATATTGCCCATACCAGGCTTTCAACACCTTGGAGCGGCTCCAGTCAAACGTGCCGTAATCCAGGATCAAGCCGCCCACCGTCGTCGCTCCTCCCGAAATATACTTCGTGCTGGATACCACCTCGATATCTACGCCAAAGCGCTTGGCGTCGAACGAAGAGAAGGGCACGACCGTCGTATCGGCGATCAAAGGGACGCCGGCAGCCTGCCCGATAGCGGCCAGGGCTTTCAAATCGGCTATCTCCAATTGCGGATTGGTGATGACCTCCAGGAAGATCGCACACGTATGCTCATCCACCGCCGCACGTACCTCCTCCGGATTGGTCAGGTCGCAGAAACGCACCTCCACGCCGAAAGCGGCCAACGTCCCTTTCAGGAACGAATAGGTATTGCCGAACAGGTGGGGAGAGGTCACGATATTCGAACCGGCATAAGCCACCGTCATCAACGTATTGCTGATCGCCGCCATTCCCGAGTTGAGGGCGGTTACGCTAAGGGCTTGCGTGACTAAGCGCACACGATCTTCAAAATACTGCACGGTCGGATTGGTGATCCTGGAATAGAAATGATCATCGGAACGTCCGCAAAAAGCCTCTTCCATCGCTTCGGCTGTCTCAAAATCAAATGCAACGGACTGATATACCGGCATGGCCAACGCATGATAGGCGTCCGGTTTCGCATAGGGGGCGTGAAGCAATCGGGCTTCAAAACTGTTATTCTCCATCTCAAACTTAATCAAACATGTTTCTGAATTTACTGAAAATCTTCTCCTTCATCGACTTTTGGGGTTGGAAATTGGGAGAATTTTCCAGACCGCCCAGGGTCGCCTTTTCCGATTCGGAAAGTGTTTCGGGAATGTATACGCTGATATTGACCAGCAGGTCGCCCGTACCATAATTATGGATGGATGGCAACCCTTTGTTCCGCAAACGCAACACTTTCCCGGGCTGCGTACCCGGTTCTATCTTCACCTTTGCCTTGCCGTCGATCGTCGGCACCTCCACGGTTGCGCCCAGCGCGGCCTGCGGAACGCTCAACAAAAGGCTGTATAATAAGTCGTTTTCATCACGGATCAGTTCCGGATGCCGCTCTTCTTCGATCAGGATAAGCAGATCCCCGTTCACGCCTCCATGCCTGGCGGCATTTCCTTTCCCGCTCATCGAGAGTTGCATCCCTTCGCCGACACCGGCCGGAATATTTATCGTGATAATCTCGTCATCGCGCACGATACCCTCGCCGTTGCACGCCTGGCATTTCTTGGTAATCACCCTTCCCTCGCCGCCGCATGTAGGGCAGGTGGTTTGCGTCTGCATCTGTCCGAGGAAGGTATTGGTGACACGGGTAACGACCCCGTTGCCGTGACACGTTTCGCAGGTCTTGGTACTGTTTGCGTCTTCCGCGCCGCTACCCTGGCAGGTACGGCATGGCACCGCCTTTTTCACCTTGATCTTCTTGTCGACGCCTTTGGCTATCTCGCTTAGGCTCAGCTTCACTTTCACGCGCAGGTCTGACCCCCGGTTCACCCTGCGTCCGCCACGTGAAGAGCCGAAGCCGCTAAAGCCGCCGAAATGTCCGCCGAAATGCCCGCCGAAGATATCGCCGAATTGCGAGAAGATATCGTCCATACTCATTCCGTCGCCATAACCGCCTGAAGATGCGCCGCCTACGCCGGCATGGCCGAACTGGTCATAGCGTTGCCGCTTTTGCGTATCGCTCAATACATCATACGCTTCGGCGGCCTCTTTAAACTTCTCTTCGGCGGCTTTGTCCCCGGGGTTCTTGTCCGGATGATATTCTATCGCTTTCTTGCGATAGGCTTTCTTAATCTCATCGGCCGTAGCCGTTTTCCCAACGCCTAATATCTCATAATAATCTCTTTTAGCCATCTTTGTTCGTTTGTTATATATGCTGCCTCTTTATTCTCCGACGACGACCTTGCCATGGCGGATCACCTTATCATATAAGGTATACCCCCTCTGGACGCAATCCAATACCTTCCCTTTCATCTCTTCATCCGGTGCAGGTACAATGGCTACCGCCTCGAACATCTCGACGTCAAACGGTTTGCCGGCCGCATCTATGGGTTTGACGCCCTGCTGCGACAGGTACCCCATAAACTTACTATAGATCAGCTCCACCCCTTCCGCTACGACGGCGATATCATTCGATGCCCGGATATTTTGTAACGCCCGTTCAAAATCATCTATGACCGGCAACAGGTTGCGCAGCGCCGATTCGCTTCCGCTTTTAATCAGATCCGCCTTCTCGCGTAATGTCCGCTTCCTGTAATTATCAAACTCAGCCATCAGGCGCAGGTGGGAATCGTTCAGTTCGTCATATTTTTTCTGTAACGCGCCCAACTCATCCGCCACATTGTCACTTTGCGCGGAATCTTCTGCCGCAACGGCTTGTTCGTCCTGCAAATTTGTCGCATCTTCATTCCTCAAGCCTTCTTCCTGTCCGCTTAATTCTTTTTCTTCACGATGATCAACCATATCCATACTCTCTATTAATTACCGCTTTAATACTATCCACGCACAAAATTAAGGAAACATTCCGGTTATGCCTCTTTTTTCTTCTTTTATGCATGTATTCTTTTCCTAACAAATATATTGCCAACATGGCTAAGTTCATTAAAACGACACAGGAGACCTTACCTTTTTCTTCGGCAACAAGTAGCTCGTTTGTCGGCAAGAAGTAGCTCGTTCTTCCCGACACATTGATCGTTCGCCAATTGGAGGTCGATCACTACGTACCGAGCGCCCCGATAGTTTCTCCTTATGAAAAGGGTAGATGGTACCGGAGAAAAAGGGAGTGGTTGCTGAGGCATTTCTGTGCACTTCTGATATTCTTCGGTTGTTTTTCTTGAGAAAAGCGATTAAATTTGTCGGGATTATTTTCCTTTCAACATATAAACGAATGAAAAGTCAACGTATACATATCCCTGCCGCTTTCATCCGCTTTCGTTTCCGGCAGGCCGGCAAGTTTGTGAAGGAGATGCCCCTGCCCTACCTTGTGCTGTTGCTTGGTATACTGGCGGCGGCCGGTATGGCGGGCTATTCTTTTATGGAGGGCAGGACGGGGGGTGCAGTCGTGGGTGCAGGAACGCTGTTGCTGCTGTTGCCGATCCACCTCAAGCGGAAAGACTTCCATTTTATCCAGTTGGCGGTGGCATCGCCATGGATGGTGTTTTGCGTGGACTATTGGTTGCTTTCCTGTCCGGTTATGGCGTTGGAAACGGTGCGGGGGCATTGGGCGGTTGCTTTGGCGTTGCTGCTGGGATGTGCGGGGGTCAGCTTGATCCGGCAGCCTTATGGGCGCAGGGCGAAAGGCTTTCCCGTGCCGCGCCTTATTCCGGCGGAAGCGTTCGAGATCCGTACCGGCCTGAGAAGGGACGGATGGGTGTTGCTGGTCTTTTACGCAGGCGCCTTTGTGGGGTTGTTGCTTCCTTACCTCTCTTTTGCCATGCTGTGGGTGTATACGGTTGCGCTGTCGGGATGTTTCAGGGATGGCGAACCGGTCGCTGTCCTGTGCAGCCGTGAACGGCCGGCCGGACGGTTTATCGGCCGGAAACTGGGGGTCAACCTGCGACTCTTTGCCCTGTCGGTCGCCCCGGTGTGTTTGCTTTATACGGCGATCCGTCCCGGCGACTGGTGGCTGGCGCTATTTTTTTTCGTGATGGCGATCCTGAACGTCGCCCTGTTTATCCTGATGAAATATGCCCTGTACCGCCCCGGCGCGAAGATTACCGGCGGGCAGGTATCGCTGTTCCTGTCCATGGCAGGGATGCTGCTTCCCTTTTTAGCCCCCGTTACCCTGTTTCTTTTAGTGCGGTATGCGGTGATGGCCAAACAACATCTAACTCCCCATTTATATGTTTACAATTGAAAACCTTCGATTCGGATACCACGAAGGAAAAGAGGTATTAAAAGGGCTTGATCTCTCGATGGAGCCAGGTAAAATACAAGGCTTTGCCGGGTTGAACGGAGCAGGGAAAACCACCTTTCTCAACCTCATCTACCATTTTATCCGTCCTTCGGCGGGCAGGATCATGTACAACGGGCATCCCCTTTTGCGAAGAGACGTCTCCTACCTCGAGGCGGAGAACTATTTCTATCCCTATATGACGGGGCGGGAATACCTGGAACTTTTTCCGGCGGGCGGGGGTGGTTTCGACATGGAGCGTTGGCGGCAGCTGTTTTCGCTTCCGCTCAATGATATCGTTGAGAGCTATTCTACCGGCATGCGGAAAAAGCTGGCATTGCTGGCAGCGCTTAAACCGGACAAACCGGTACTGATACTGGATGAACCGTTCAACGGGCTGGATCTGGAAAGCGTCCATCTACTGACGATGATTCTCGCCCAACTGCGTGCCGGCGGGAAAACCATCCTGATCACCTCCCATATCTACGAGTCGCTGGCCGGCTGTTGCGACATGATCCATTACCTGAATGACGGACAGATCGCCCGTTCCTATTCCAAGGAGGAGTTCCCGCTTCTTCAGGACGAACTGCAATCCCTGATGGAAGAGCGTTTCGGCGGATTGATCGCCGGATTGATCCCCAGTCAATGAACGCTCAATCCCTTTCCGGCGCTATTATTGCAGCCGGTAGCGATAGGTGATCGTCCCGCGTTGGTTGTTGGCGCCGTTGATGCTGTTGAACTTCGCCTGGCGAGCGGCTTTGAGGGCGCTATTACGCATGGATGGAGTGTCGATATTCGTCCCTTTCCCTATTTGGGCGGAGATAACGTTTCCTTTCGGGTCGACCGTAATGTCGATCACAATGCGTCCCT
>JAISRY010000234.1 GCA_031273385.1 Tannerellaceae bacterium
GAAACCAGGCGGTCTTGTCCCCCGAATGGTCTATCCACTCCGCGGCGGCCACCTCCAACTACACCTTTATATGGGGCATGGGCGGCGAAAACCTCGACTACGGCGACCAGGATTTCTTCCCGATAGACAGCCTAAGGTAACTGGGGAAAAAGCAGGGAAACGAAACCTCTTTGGATCGAAAAGGGCATGAGCAATGAGTTAATGGACGAATGGCTGAATACGCACATGCGGACGCCTTACAAAGATGAGCCGCGCCAGATCTTACGGGATGGCAACGACTTCTGTTGCTGCAAAGGTAGAATATTTTTTTTATTATCCAAATAGTATCGTAATCCCAAACAGGAATGCCCGGAGGGCATGATCTTCATAACCGCAGGTCAACGACCTGCGGGCAGGCAACCACACGAATCACTGCCTGAAAGGCAGGACTATCTTTTGAGGGATAAAATAGTCCTGCCTTTCAGGCAGAGGGGAGGTGAGCCTCATCCTCCCGCAGGTCGTTGACCTGCGGTTATGAAGATCATGCCCTCCGGGCATTCCTGTTTGGATATTTGTTTATTTTTTAGGATATATGCCGTACAGAGGCTTTATTCTTTATGTTACAAAACTGACTGTTTTTGGTACGAAACTGAAGAAAGGGAGCTTAAAGCCCCTCCCAATAACGTTTCCGTTTTTTTGCCTTCACCCTTTCACCTTTCTTGTAACACACTGTCTGATACCCGGATGCGGTGAAGGGAGGGTGAAGGGAGGTGAAAGGAGGGTGAAACGGGGAACAAGGAGAGGCGGCCTGCCCTTATTGTGTCTATCTTTCGATAAGTAGAGACGCAAAATTTTGCGTCTCTACATGAATTAATACCTCCCTCACTACCCATTCGTGCTTTGGTCGGGAACAACTCATGATTGGGACGGAATCTTGTTGTCCTCTATTTCCCGTATAAGCATTGAGTAAATATCAGTCCATGGACAAGTGTACATTTTCGTTTCCGAACGGACGAGCTGTTCGTATGTTCCGGAGTTGAAAAGGGTACGAAAAGCTGTCTGCTCATCCATGCTGCAATCAACGACAAGAGCCTCTATAAGAGCATTGCCTATGTCCTCAATCTCGAAGCGAGCGTCATCTTCCACAAGCTCGAGCGCCCACAATGATACTGGAGTACAAAAACACATCTGATGGGTTTGTTCGCGGAAAGTGAGCCTCTCAATAAGCTGCTCGACTGTGATTCTGCCTTTTTGATAGCGTTCTATTTGGGCTGTTACCCAATCATCGGCTATCGGGCCCTCCACAATATCGCAGGCATGAGCAGGATGACGCAGATTCCGGTCGCGATTCATTACGACGAACTTTACCCATTCTTCCGAAACGGTATCAAAACGTTTTATGGTCATGTTCATCGTAATGGGATAAGCCTCTATGTATTCAAATTCGGTTACGACCGGTTTCGTGCCATGTTCGGCAGCGATAGCCAAGGCTCGCCTGTGTGCATGCTTACGTATATTAGTAACATAAAAACCACGACCGAAATCCTTAAATTCCCCGCCTTTGGCAAGGTCGATCTTTTCAATCCTGACATCGCTTCCGTGAAACATTTTCATCTACAATTCTCCCCCGTTATTACGGCAAACCCGGAGCAGGGTCATGCAGGTATTGTGTTCCGATTGCGTGTGCTCATACTCATAATGTTCGTACAGGAAACTCAGTCCCCCGTATTTGTCCAGATACCTGAAAGCATCGGGAATATGCATTTTAAATCCCCGCGCAAACCGGATGATAATGAAATTCACGTATCCGACTCGATTCTTTGTTTCTCTGTCCAATGCCTTTTTCATGGCTATCCTAAATTACTACTACAAAGATAACGCTTTTTTCGACAGGCATGCAAAATTTTGCGTCTCTATACAAACTAATACCTCTCTCACTACCCATTCGTGCTTTGGTCGGGAACAACTTGTGATTGGGTCGGGAACAACTCATGGTTTCACAGCTGTGAGGCGATCGTCTCACTCCTGTGAGGTGATCGTCTCACAGGAGTGAGGCGATCGTTTCACTCCTGTGAGGCGATCGCTTCACAGCTGTGAGACCATTAGTTCACAGCTGTGAGACGATCAGTTGTTGCCGACCCGGGTATTAGTTATTAACGGGCGGAGCAATAGTTGTTCCTGAATAAGGGATGAGTTGGTCGTTGGGGCGTTTGCTTTGGGGGCGGGTTTGGTTTACTCGGATATTTGAGCTATTTTTGTTTCCATAAAAGAGTAATACCATGAAAGGAAAGATGTTTGTATGGCTGGCGCTGTCGGTTGTCGCCGTTTCGCCAAAGGCTATCGCGGGGCCTTATAATATTGCGCCCCTGGCCAAAGTAACCGCATTGTCGGGGAATGAACCGGAGAAAGTGACCGATGGCATTATCGGTATCGACGGGATGGGGGAATGGGCGTCGGCGAGCGGCGTACAGTCCTGGGGCGAGATCAGCGGGTATCCCTGGATACAGCTTGAATGGGACGCGCCGCAACGTATTAGCCGCGTCATCCTCTACGACCGTGCCGGAGAGCAGAGCCATACGGCGGGAGGGACGCTCTTCTTCGACGACGGGACGAAGCTATATGTTACCACTATTCCAAACGATGGGACGGCAAAGGCGGTCGACTTCCCCGCCGTGCGCACGAAATGGATCCGCTTCGTCACCACCGATGGCGACGGGGCGGGGCTTGGGCTTTCCGAGATTGAAGTCTACCCCGCCGCCGGGGACTACGCCGACTATGTGTCGAAAGTCGATCCCTACATCGAAACGGCGCGGGGCAGGTATTTCTTTTTCGTCACCGGCAGCCGGCCTTTCGGTATGATCAGCGCCGCCCCGCTCACACGCAACAAAAACCAGGGCGGCGGCGGTTACAATTACAACTCCACCGAAATACTTGGTTTTCCGCAGGTACATGGATGGATGATCTCCGGTATCAGCCTGATGCCGGCCTCCGGCGAGGTCGATCCCATGCTGGGCGAACAGGGATGGAAATCCTCCTTTTCGCACGACGGCGAGATCGTACAGCCCGGCTATCACCGCCTGTTTCTGAACGATTATAAGGTATGGGTCGAGCAGACCTGTACCGATCGGGTGAGCTTCTATAAGTTCCGGTATACCGAAGATGCGACGGCGAATATCCTGGTCAGCTTAGGCGGTTACCTTTCGACGACCACCATGAACGGCGCAGAGATTACCAGGGTGAGCGATACCGAAATAGAGGGGTCGGTCAATACCGCCGGGCGTCTCTGGGGAGGGCCCGACAATGTCCGTATCTTTTTCGTCCTGCGTTTCGACAAACCGTTCGATGCACTCAACGGCTGGAATGAGCAAGGGGTACTCAAGCAGGTTAGCCGCCTTGAGGGAAGCCATTCCCTGACTAAAAAACCCGGCAGCCTCTATTCCGACGCCCCTCCTACCGGCGTCAACGCCCTGTACCAGGTGAAGAAAGGCGATGAGATACAGGTCAAGTGCGCCATCTCCTATACCAACATCGGGAACGCCCGCCACAATATGGATGCCGAATGTAGCCATTGGGATTTCGCGAAAGTACGTGAAGAGGCCATCGCCGAGTGGAACGAATGGCTCGGGCGTATCGACGTGAAAGGGGGGAGCGCCGAACAACAGACTAAATTCTATACCGACCTCTGGCACGTCCTGCTCGGGCGGCACAAGATAGACGACATTTCGGGCGACTATCCCGACTATACGCAGGGGCAGCGCTCCGGCAGCCGGACGTTGAACGCCCGCTTGATCGTCCGGCAATTGCCGAAAGATACGGACGGGAAACCCCGCTTCCACATCTATAATTCCGACGCTTTCTGGCTGACGCAGTGGAACCTGAATATCCTCTGGGGGCTTGCCTGGCCTGAAACGCTCGACGACTTCGCCGCCTGCCTGGTACAGTATGACGAAAACGGCGGACTCTTGCCGCGCGGCCCCAACATCGGGGGCTATTCCTTTATTATGACGGGATGCCCGGCCACCAACCTGATCGTTAGCGCCTACCAAAAGGGGATGCTGACAAAAACCGACCCACTGAAAGCCTACCGCGCAATGGTGCGCAACCATCGCCCCGGCGGTATGATCGGGGACGAAAAGGGGATTCAATTCTACCTCGAAAAGGGCTATTACCCGGGCAATGCCGGCGTCTCCCTGGAGATCGCCTTTCAGGATTGGGCGTTGTCGCAGATGGCCGTCCGGATGGGCAAAAAGCGGGACGCCGCCTACTACCTCAAGCGTTCCGCCGGGTGGGAGAAGCTCTTCGACGCCGGACAGCGGCTGATCTTCCCCAAAGATACAGCCGGCAACTGGCTTCATACCGATCCCCTGAACGGCCACGGCTGGATCGAAGCCAATTCATGGCAGGCGACATGGTCGGTTTCGCACGCCATACCGCGGTTGGCTCAATTGATGGGCGGAAACGATACGCTGTGCGACAAGCTGAACTATGCTTTCGAGCAATCGGCAAAAGATGACTTCGTCTTCGGTTATGGCGGAGGGCATATCAGCTACGCCAACCAGCCGGGATGCTCCAACGCCCATGTCTTCAACTATGCCGGAAAGCCCTGGCTGAGCCAGTACTGGGTGCGCCGCGTACAGGCGCAGGCGTATGGTTCGACGACGCCCAACCACGGCTACGGCGGACACGACGAAGACCAGGGGCAGATGGGCGGCGTGAGCGCACTCATGGCTATCGGCCTCTTCAGCCTGCAAGGTACCTGTTCCGCCGATCCGTCCTACGAACTGACCAGCCCCATATTCGACGAAATCACCATCCGGCTAAATCCCCGCTACTATACAGGAAAGGAATTTCGGATAAAGGTCAACGGAAACAGCCCGGACAACGACTACATCCAAAAGATACAACTCAACGGCCAGCCCTACCATCATATCCGGCTCCTCCACAGCGACTATGCCAAGGGCGGCCTCCTGGAATTATGGCTCGGCGACAAACCGAACGAAGAATTGCAGCTTTCCTTGTAACAAACCGGAGCCCGTTTCCGTCTTAACAGAAACAGTAGTCAAATTAAACCGAACGGCATCGTATGGATACGGAAACATTCAAACGGCAATTCCTCCCCCTCCATCCCCGCCTCTACCGGACAGCGTTCATACTCACCGGAAACAGCAGGGATGCCGAAGATATACTGCAAGAGGCCTATTGCAAACTGTGGGACAAACGGAAAGAGCTGAACCATATCCGGAACCCGGAAGCGTTCTGCGTCACGCTGGTGAAACACCTCTGTCTCGACCTCCTCCGCTCGGCAGACCGGGAGAGGAGGCAGGAACCTGTCGACGCCCTGCCGCTTCCGGCGGAAGAGTCCCCCGAAGCGGACGTCATCGGGCAGGATGAGGCCCGGCAGATGCAGCAACTGATCGACCGGCTTCCCGAGAACCAGCGGCAGGTGATCAGGCTGCGCGGATTCAACGATTGCTCGCTGGAAGAAATTGAAGAGATTACCGGCCTTAGCGCCGTCAATGTACGTGTATTACTCTCCCGGGCGCGAAAAACGATCCGGGAACACTATGTAAAATTAGCAGATTATGAACGACAACGAATTAAAGCAACTTATTGACGCCGCCCATTGTTCGGCCTCCGGCATACCGATCCCCGAAGGATTGGGCGAACGGCTAAGCGCACACATCGACCGCCTGGCGGCTGATGAAAAGAGGCATAAGCGGCGCCGCCTCCTCTACCGCGCAGGAGGCGTCGCCGCCGCAGGACTGCTCCTGGCCGGACTCTTCTTCAGCGAGGGGCTTTTCCGGCAGGATAAAATCGCCGATACCTTTACCGACCCCGCCGAAGCCGCCATTGTAGCGGAAAATGCGCTGGCTTTCATGTCGACGCAGCTCAACAAGGGAATGGAGCAGGTATCCGGCGCGAGAGAAGAGATAAACAAAGTGAATCAACTGTTGTACCAACAATTAAAATTAGAATAACATCATGAAAGCGATCTATTCCGTTCTTGTCCTGTCCCTTTTCTGTACACAACTCTGTGTCGCACAGAACAAGCTATTCAACAAATATGCCGACATGGAGGGCGTATCCTCCGTCTACATCTCCAAATCCATGTTCCAAATGATCCCCGACTTCAAGGATGCCAACCTGGATATAAAGGATTTGAAAGAGAAGATCGAATCCCTGCAAATCCTCTCTACCCAAAAGGAGGAGATCTCGGCACAGATGAAAAAAGAGTTTACCTACGAGTACGAAGAACTCATGCGCATCAAAGACGGGGACACCCGCACGACGTTCTACGTCCATAAGAAAGGGAACACCATAAAGGAGCTGATCATGATAGCGGACGGCACAGGCAGTTTCACCGTTATCCGCCTATTGGGGAGCTTTACGGTGCAAGACGTACAACGTATTACAAAAAGATTTGATTAAATCGGCGCTATATAGCCTGTTTGTCTGAATTTTTACCTACATTTGTGCGGAATTTGACGTGGACGGATTTGAATCGCTTGCAACCACGGGAAAAAATGCTAAAAAATGATGCTTTTCCATCCTGCCGTCCGGCAATGATTATCCCCTCCCATCGTCAGTTCTTTTATACATACACCTATTAATTTATAAAGGAATGAGTTATTTATTTACCTCCGAATCGGTGTCCGAGGGACACCCCGATAAAGTAGCCGATCAAATATCGGATGCTTTGCTGGATGAGTTTCTTGCCTACGACAAGGACTCCAAAGTAGCTTGCGAAACCCTTGTTACGACCGGACAGGTCGTCTTGGCTGGAGAAGTAAAGTCAAATGCCTACGTAGATGTGCAGGAAGTAGCGCGGAATGTGATCGAACGGATCGGCTACACAAAAAGCGAATACCAGTTCGAAGCCAAATCGTGCGGCGTCTTCTCCGCTATCCACGAACAAAGCAGCGATATCAACCGCGGCGTGGAACGCCAGGATCCCTACAACCAGGGAGCAGGCGATCAAGGCCTTATGTTTGGGTATGCCACGGACGAAACCGACAACTACATGCCGCTGGCATTAGACCTTTCGCATAGCCTACTGGCCGAGCTTGCCCAAATCCGTAAAAACGAACCGGAGCTGATGCCCTATCTCCGCCCCGACGCAAAAAGCCAGGTCACCATCGAGTACGACGACAACGGGAAACCGCTGCGCATCGATACCATCGTCATCTCTACGCAACACGACGAATTTATACTCCCCGACGGCATCACACAGGAAGAGGCCGACCTGGCGATGCAGGAAAGAATCGCCGAAGATGTCAGAAACAAATTGATTCCCCGCATAAAGGCGCAATATCCGGCGCATGTGCAGGCGCTATTCGACGGCCATATCACCTACCACGTCAACCCGACGGGGAAATTCGTCATCGGAGGGCCTCACGGAGATACCGGACTGACCGGACGAAAGATCATTGTCGACACCTACGGCGGAAAGGGAGCGCATGGCGGTGGAGCCTTTTCGGGAAAAGATCCCTCTAAAGTAGACCGGTCGGCAGCCTACGCCGCCCGCCATATCGCCAAGAACCTGGTAGCCGCCGGTGTAGCCGGAGAAGTATTGGTGCAGGTCTCGTATGCGATCGGCGTCGCTAAACCGATGAATATCTTTGTGAATACCTACGGAAAATCCAAGACCGGCCTCAGCGACGGCGAGATCGCACACCGGATCGGACAGCTCTTCGACCTGCGCCCGAAAGCCATCGAAGAGCGCCTGAAACTGCGGAATCCCATCTACGCCGAGACAGCCTCCTACGGACACATGGGACGCCGCCCCGAAGTAAAGACAAAAGTATTCCAGTCGCGCTACAACCCGTCGCCCGTCGTATGCGAAGTAGAACTTTTCACCTGGGAAAAGCTCGATTATGTAGGCCAGATAAAAGAAGCGTTCGGTTTATAATCAAAAAAAAACGGGAGCCCTCTTCACCGGCTCCCGTTTTTTTATTCCTATCCCTCTTCCTGGCGGTATTCCATATCCCTCATTTTGCGGAAGAGATCCGAGGCGAAAACAAAGTCGTTCAGCGCCTTGTTGCTCGAATTGATGACTTCGCCTTTCGTGCCCTGCCATTCCTTGACGCCCTCTTTGATAAAGATAATATTCTCGCCGATATTCATGACCGAATTCATATCGTGCGTATTGATAATCGTCGTCATATTATACTCCACCGTAATATCGCGGATCAGGTCGTCAATCAACAGGGCGGTCTTGGGATCCAAGCCCGAATTAGGCTCATCGCAAAACAGGTACTTCGGATTCAACGCGATGGCGCGGGCAATAGCCGCCCGTTTCATCATCCCCCCGCTGATTTCCGAGGGATAAAGCCGCTCCGCCTCCAGGAGGTTGACCCGTTCGAGGCAAAACATCGCCCTGCTCTCACGCGCCTTATAGGTATCCTTGGAAAACATATTCAACGGGAACATCACGTTTTCCAGCACCGTCATACTGTCAAACAGGGCGGAACCCTGGAACAGCATCCCCATCTCGCGCCGCAACAGATTCAATTCCCCCCTCTTCATAGCGGTCAGGTCACGCCCGTCGTACAGGATCAGCCCCGAGTCGGGACGCAGCAAGCCGATAATATTCTTCAGCAACACCGTTTTGCCCGATCCGCTTCGCCCGATAATCAAGTTGGTCTTCCCCGTTTCAAACACCGTATTGATATCGTTCAATACCAAACGCCCGTCGAAAGACTTGATGATATGCTTTACTTCCACCATATCCCTTAGGTAAGCATTAAGTGAGTTAAAATAACGTCGGCCATCAGAATCATCACACTACTCATCACAACGGCATTCGTACTGGCCTTCCCCACATCCAAAGCCCCCCCCTTCACATAATACCCAAAGTAAGAGGCAATCGAAGAGATAATGAACGCATAGACAACCGACTTGACAATCGAATACCAGATATAAAATGAATTGAAATAAAACTGCAACCCATACTCAAACGAAGCCGGCGTCATCCCCTGCGCCGCCAAATAGCTGGCCGAAATACCCCCCAATATCCCCGTAAACATACTGAAAATCACCAGCACGGGAATAAAGATCATCAGCCCCGCCACTTTAGGGAGAATAAGGAAATTCGCCGAGTTCACCCCCATGATCTCCATGGCGTCGATCTGCTCCGTAACGCGCATCGTCCCAATCTCCGACGCAATATTACTCCCCACCTTACCGGCCAGGATCAAACACATAATCGAAGAAGAGAACTCCAGCAGGATAATCTCCCGCGTAGTATATCCAATCGTAAACTTCGGAATGAGCGGCGAACTGATATTCAACGATATCTGAATAGCGATAACCGTCCCGATAAAAATGGAAATAATAATCACGATCCAGAGCGAATCAACGCCAAGCTTATAAATTTCCTTGTTCAATTGCCTGAAAAACATATTCCACCTATTGGGGATGGAGATCGCCTTTTTCATCAACAACGTATATTCCCCCAGCCTGTGTAACGACTCATTCATTTTATAACAATTAGATATTAAGCGACAAACTTACGTGAAATTCCGCCGATTTACAAGTATCGGCCGTAAAATCAACCCGCCACCCTTCGATTAGGCACAAAAAAAAGAAGTTGCCAATCGTTTGACAACTTCCTCTCCATACCTCCCGGAAAACCCCGGGCGGCTTATTCTTCCGTTTTCTCTTCCGTCTCCTGTGGAGCGGCTTCCGTTTCCTGTGGAGCGGCTTCCGCCTCCTGCAGTGGAGCGGCAGCCTCTTCGACGACCGGCGCCGCAACCTGGGCAACGGTAGGCGTATCGACCGCTTTCCTGCGCGAACGCCTTGTCTTCTGAGTCTTCTTTGAAGAATCTTTCAACATATTCTCGTTGTAATCCACCAATTCAATGAAGCACATCGCCGCATTATCCCCCAAACGGTTGCCCGTCTTAAGAATACGGGTGTACCCGCCCGGACGATCGCCTATTCTCTTGGCAACCTCCTGGAACAGCTCCGTCACAGCATACTTGTCCTGCAACGTACTGAATACGATACGCCTTGAATGTGTCGAATCATCCTTGCTCTTGGTGATAAGAGGTTCTATAAATTTACGGAGCGCTTTCGCTTTCGCTGTCGTCGTGAAGATTCTTTTATGTTTTATCAAAGAAGAAGCCATATTCGAAAGCATCGCTGCACGGTGAGCGCTGGTACGGCCTAAATGATTAAATTTCTTATTATGTCTCATCGCTATACTACTCTTTATCTAATTTATATTTTGTGATATCCATACCGAAAGAAAGGTTCAGGCTTTCCAGTAATTCATCAAGTTCAATGAGCGACTTCTTACCGAAATTGCGGAACTTCAACAAGTCGTTCTTATTGAACTTAACCAACTCGCCCAACGTCTCCACATCCGCAGCCTTTAAACAGTTCAGCGCACGAACGGAAAGATCCATATCCGACAACTTGCTCTTAAGCAATTGGCGCATGTGAAGCACCTCTTCATCAAACTCTTCATTGCTGTCTGTGTCGACCGTTTCAATAGCAATCTTCTCATCCGAAAAGAGCATGAGGTGATGAATCAGAATCTTCGCCGCCTCTTTCAACGCTTCCTTAGGATGGATAGAACCGTCCGTAGCTATTTCAAGAATTAACTTTTCGTAGTCCGTCTTTTGCTCAACACGGAAATTTTCGATTGAATACTTTACGTTACGTATCGGCGTGAAAATAGAGTCGATCGCTATGACATGAATGTCCGGAGTCTGCTCCCTGTTCTCTTCCGCCGGCACATACCCGCGCCCTTTACTGATCGTCAATTCAATCTGAAAACTTGCGCTCGGATCCAAACGGCAAATAACCAAACCGGGATTCAATATCTCAAATCCGGTCAATTGCTTACCTATATCACCGGCCTTGAACACTTCCGAACCCGAAACAGTAATACTTACCTTTTCATTCTCTATATCATCAATAATATGCTTGAACCTGACTTGCTTCAGGTTCAGAATAATGTTTGTTACATCTTCCATAACACCGGGGATCGAAGCAAACTCATGCTCAACGCCCTCGATCTTAATGGAAGTAATAGCAAAACCTTCAAGCGATGAGAGGAGAATACGGCGTAAAGCATTACCAATGGTAATACCATAACCGGGTTCCAACGGACGAAATTCAAACTTTCCGAAGAAATTGTCCGCTTCCAACATTAATACTTTATCGGGTTTTTG
>JAISRY010000063.1 GCA_031273385.1 Tannerellaceae bacterium
GGACACCCTGTCGGTATATGGTGGAAAAAACCCTTTGCCGGAGACATTACCGAATGGCTGCAAGAGGGCAAAAACACCCTGGAAGTAACCATCGTAAACCTATGGCCTAACCGCCTGATCGGTGACAGCTCCCTCCCCGAAGAACACCGCCTGACCAAAACAAACGTCGTCAAGTTCACCCCCGACACCCCCCTGCTGCCGTCCGGCCTGTTAGGCCCCGTAACATTATCGTTTGGTAGGTGAATAAGGAATTTATATACGGCATTTTTCCTGAAACAATGGAGTATTTTGTGTTTTCAGGAAAATACGCTATCTTTATGGCGTTAAATTGATATACGATAATGGTGAAGCATGTGATCAGGAAGTATTATTTGGAAACGCTGTCGGCTTTGCGCGAGCAGAATTTGATAAAGGTGGTTACGGGCGTGCGCCGTTCGGGGAAATCCACGCTGTTGCAGCAATTTCAGGAACTTTTGCGCAAAGAAAATGCGGATATTTCCATCGTGTCGCTCCATTTCGACGAGCCGGAATATCGTTTTCTTGCCGAAAAAAGCTGGGTGGAAGTGTATGCCTTTATCAAAGACTCGCTTTCGGCGGACAAAATGAATTATGTCTTTTTAGATGAAATACAGAATGTCGCCGAATTTGAGAAACTGCTCGAAGGGCTGTTTATACACCCGAAAATCGACTTGTACGTGACCGGTTCAAACGCCTATTTGCTTTCGAGCGAACTGGCTACGTTGCTCACAGGCAGGGCATTTGAAATCAATGTTCTGCCATTTTCGTTTGCTGAATTTCTTGAATTTACCGGAAAACCGGACAATTTGCCGAAAGCTTTTGCCGATTTTCTGGCATCGGGCGGTTTCCCCGAAGCCGTCCGGCTGGCTACCGTAAATAGAAATTATGCCACGCAATACCTGCAAAGCGTTTTCAAAAATATCTACGAAAATGATATCTTGAAACGTCAGAAAATCAATTCCGAACACTCCTACAACGAGGTCGTACATTTCCTGATCGATTCGATCGGTTCGCCCGTTTCGGCGACAAGCATTGCTAACGTTTTGAAAAATAAAGATCTGCGCATTGACAACAAAACCGTTTCAAAATACATTGACACGCTTACCGCCGCCTATCTGTTTTATAAGGTAAACCGTTATGATATAAAGGGAAAACAGCATTTGCAAACGCAGGAAAAGTATTATCTTGTGGATTTGGGGCTTCGCGACGCACTGTTGGGCAAAGATTTGGCAAGCGATATGGGGCATTTGCTCGAAAACGCGGTTTATCTGGAATTGTTGCGCCGCGGCAATCAGGTGTGGATCGGCAAAGCGGGTACGCATGAAGTGGATTTTATTGCCAGAAACAAAGCCGGTTACACGACCTATTATCAAGTTTCCCAGACCGTACAAAACCCCGAAACGCTGGCTCGCGAACTTGCACCCTTTGACAAAATACCCGATCACAACGAACGGATTTTGCTGACGATGGACTACGAAACCGGCTCGCGAAACGGTGTGAAACAGATCAACTTAATGGATTGGTTTAACCCCTGACGTAGACAGGAACAGATCGATCATGCGTTTGGCTGCGACAAAGGAGCTGATTTCATTTTTTAATACCTGCTTTTCTGTCTCTTCCAACATGCCGGCAACGGACGGGTTATGGTAAAACGCCTCTTTCAGCGTATCGTGAATGCTTTCATACATCCAGTATTTGGATTGCTCGTTGCGCTTATAGGCGAAGTATCCGTTTTGTTTCGTAAAGGAGACATAGTCGCCTATCATCTTCCAGATCTCCCGGATCCCTGTCCTGTAATACCCCGAATAGGTCAATACCTGCGGCGTCCATCCCGAATCGGCAGGGGGGAAAAGGTGCAGCGCGTTGCGGAATTGCGAAGCGGCAAGCCGGGCTTTCTCCATATTATCGCCGTCGGCTTTATTGATCACAATACCGTCGGCCATCTCCATAATACCCCGTTTGATGCCTTGCAGTTCGTCCCCCGTTCCCGCCAACTGGATCAAAAGGAAAAAATCCACCATCGAGTGAACCGCCGTCTCGCTTTGCCCGACGCCCACCGTTTCGACAAAAATAGTATCAAAGCCCGCCGCTTCGCATAAAACGATCGTTTCCCTTGTTTTACGGGCAACGCCGCCCAACGATCCCGCCGCAGGGGAGGGGCGGATAAAGGCATTCTTCTCGCGTGAAAGATCTTCCATCCTGGTCTTGTCTCCCAGTATACTCCCTTTCGAGCGTTCGCTGCTGGGGTCGATCGCTAACACGGCAAGCTTCCGCCCCTCATGCATCAGGTGCATGCCGAAAGCGTCGATCGACGTGCTTTTACCGGCGCCCGGTACGCCGGTTATCCCGATCCGCACCGACTTTCCGGCGTATGGCAGCGACTTTTCGATAATCTCCTGCGCCAACTGCTGGTGTTCGCGCTTCATGCTTTCCACCAACGTCACCGCCTGGCTGAGGATCGTAATATCTCCCCGCAGAATCCCCTCCACATACTCCGACGGAGTATACTCACGCCTGCGGAGCCCTCTCTTCAGGTACGGGCTGACGGAAGAGACATTCGCTACGCCTTTATTCACTTTCAGCCCTTTATACAGTTCATCGTTTTCAGGATGCTCCATGATAGATTTATAATGAGTTGTTTTGATTATTTTTCGGCAACGACCTTGATGAGGCGGACAGGCGTGCCGGGATCGTTCGTTACCACGTGGATATGAGCCTCCAACTTTGTTTTGATCTCTTTCGGGCGCACGGTGACCTTATACGTTGCCGAAGCGCCCGGTTTTAGTTCTTTCTTCCCGCCTGATATATCCACCAATTCGTCGTCGCAGGTCACGCTGTAAACCGACAGGGGCGACTTTCCCGTATTCGTCAGGACGAAGCTTTCGCTCTCCCTCCCGCCGATCAGCGGAATCCGGCTTCCCCTGTCCGGCAGTTTCCCGAAGTCAAGCTCCGCCACCGAACATTGGCAGGCCGGCGCTTTCGCCCTGTCGGAGGCGGAAAGTTTCGCAAAATTATCAATGATATTGGCCGCTACCTGTATCTCTCCCGGTACGGCTGCCTTACCTGCGCTTTCCACAACCAGGGGTAAAACGGTCGTCACCCGCCCCATCCGTTTGGCTTCGCGGGCATTAAAGAGGCATGTGATCTCGCCTGTTTCGCCAGGCAGTAACGTGGCGGGGCGGACTTCTACGGTAAGATAGCGTGGGATTTTCCCCTGATGGATGGTGAGGGTCGCTTCGCTTTCGTTCTTTATCCCTGTCTTTTCACCCAACACCTCATCCCGGCGAATACCGGCATATAAAAAACGTTTTGTCTGCAACTTCAACTCCCCGATGCCGTATGGATATTGGATAACCGGCGCCGCAGGCTTGGAGGTGACGGCGCCTTGCACATAGAGCATAAGGTCGCCGTTCTTAGCGTTACTGAAAACAGAGGCATTCTTGTGAAACGGGCCGGGACGCCCTTTGGGGTTATAACTGATCTTCACCTCTCCCGTCATACCCGGATCAATCGGCGCCTTTGTCCATTCCGGCTGCGTGCAACCGCAGGAGGTGGTGATACGGGTAATGACCAACGGGGCTGTCCCTGTATTTGTGATATGAAATACATGGCTTACCGCCCCTTCGTTTTCCGGGACGATACCGAAATCGTAGGTCTGCATATCCGCGCTGATCATCGCCTCTTTTTGCGCAAACAGACTGCTTACGGTAAACAGGGAAATGACGAAACCACGTATGAGTTGCCTTGTATTTAACATCAGATGTCGCCGGAAGGGGCCGCCCTTTATTTCACGTCTCCGCGTATGGTCAGGATGAAACTGCCTTTCTTCCCGTTACTATATATGGATACATTCTTTGTGAACGGGCCTAACGGCCGTCCTTTCGGATCAAAAGTGACGGTCACTTCACCGCTTGCACCCGGCGCAATCGGCTCTTTCGTCCATTCCGGGGTCGTGCAACCGCAAGAGGGTATAACGCGCGTAATAACCAGTGGCGCATCTCCTTTGTTGGTCACTTTAAACGTGTGTGACACCTTTTCTCCGGCTTCTTTAATTTCGCCGAAATCGTAAGAAGTCTCTTCAATAGCCATTACGGCGACTTCCTGAGCGGAAACCATCCCCACCGCCAACAGCATCGCCATGCATACAAAAATAACCTGTCTCATTTTTCATTCATTTAAAGAAGTTTCAGGCCACAAAATTAACGATATTCTTTTACACACAACCAGGATTTCCTTATTAATGTTTAAATCCGCACAAAAAAAAGGA
>JAISRY010000103.1 GCA_031273385.1 Tannerellaceae bacterium
AAGCCATCCGAAACGTGATACATACCATCAATCTATCACAAACACGCTATCCAGGTACTGCTTTAACCCTCCACTTCAAAATCGCGACAATCCAATCTGTGCCAGGTCAGGAGTTCTGAACTTTATGAAGAAAAAGAAAGCGTGACGACCTCCCCATACCCGACCGGATGGTTAAACGCCTCCTCCATCGTATATTTACCAGCATAGACATAGAAAGCGGCAATCACGCCGGCGTGCGCAAAAACGGCTACATTCCCGTAGCCGTCCGCCGTTTCCCGCCTGATCTCATCCAGGAATCCGGCCACACGACGGCAGAGGCCGGCGAACGATTCCCCTCCCGGGATGCGGTAATCGAGCCAATTCGCACACCAGTCGATGTAGCGCGGGTCTGTGGCCAGCAGGTCGTCGTAGGATCGCATTTCCCATTCGCCGAAGTGATGCTCTTTCAGCCTGTCATCCCGCAGCGCATCGGGGAAACCGCAATATTCCGCCAGGCGGACACACCGCGAGAGCGGGCTGCACCACACCTTTACGAACGGGATATGCGCCAGTTTCTCCTTGACTGCCTGCGCCTCCATTTCAAACGTATCGCGCACGTTTACATCCGTTTGACCGTAGGCCACCCCCGGAGGCACATCGACCGACGTATGCCTCACCATATAGACCTTTATCTTACCGGTTCCAGCCATTGACCTTGATTTCTATATCCTCCTGCCGGAGGGGAGAGGTGAATTGGAGGGTGACCTCCTGTTCGTCGCCGGGCATGAGGGTGATGTAATTGTCGGAGTAGTGTACCGGCAGGATGCGTTGGCCGGTGGTTTTGTCAAACACCTTTATGCGGTTGAAAAAGGAGATGTTGCCGCCGGCGCGGAGGCGTACGGTAGCGGTATAGGCCTCCCCCGACTGCGAAAGCGTCGTCTGCACGCCGGGCGTGGTGCGGGGCAAAAGGGAGAGCGTCGTGTAGTCGCCCGGGCGGGTGGTCAGCCAGTAGACGTTGGAGGTCAGCCGTTTCCCCTTTTCCCATAGCTCCAGTTTCAGGAAATAGACGCCCTCTACGCCTTGGGGTTCGGGGACGGGGAAGAGGCGTTTGACCTCGTTTGCCCCGATCGTTACGGCCTCTTCCTTTTTCCAGACGGCTGTGCCGGCGGCGTCCCACAGTTGGGCTTTCAGCGTGAGGGAATGGCCGACAGGCGTACTGTTGACGAGTTCTACCCGTTTGGCGGTGAGGTGATATTGCGGGTGGAGGGGTTCGCAGCCTTTGCGCGTCCCGTAGAGGGAGGCGTTGACATCCAGGTACCAATCGTACATCTGTCCGCGGAGGGAAGTCCACGGGTTCTGGGTTTTCCAGATCAGTATCCCCGTGTACCATTCCCACATACGGGAGGCGCGCCCCTCCATGAAGCTGCGGTACTGGTCGTAGTTCACGGCCTGGGCGTATTTGCAGTAGGTCTCGATATCGGCGACTTCGCCGTAGCGCTCAAGGTGGTTGCCGTAGCCGAGATCCCGGTGGTATCTCCAGGCGGGATGCAGGCGTTGGCCGCGGGGGAGGGCGCTCAATTCCTCATCCGTCATCATCTCGCGCATACTCTCTATTTCGGGCGAACCGACCGATCCGGCCTCCGGGTTGAACGGCGTAGAGCGGAACGTAAAGAACCATTCCGGCTCCTGGATACCGTAGGGGCCGTCGCCCACGCCGCCGATGGTATTCCGCGTAAAGAGCGTATCGGTGGAGTAGCTGATAAATAAACGGTTGGGATCCAGGCGGGGGAAAAGATCGTTCTTCAACGCCTCGTCGATATCCTTAGCCAGCGGCCACTCGTTGGCGCCGCACCAGAGGCAGAGGCTGGGGTGGTTACGTATCATCTTGACCTGGTCTTCGACGGAGGCGAGGAACAGGCTGTGGTTGTCGGGGTATTCCCAGCGGCGTTCGCGCGAGTCGGCTTTGGTCGGGTCTTCCCATGCGCCGTTGCAGTCGCCGCTTCCCCAGAGGTCTTGAAAGACCAGGAGGCCGTACTCGTCGCAGGCGTCGTAAAACTCAGGCCGTTCCAGCAAGGCGCCGCCCCATACGCGAATCATGCGCAGGTTCATTTCGGCATGGAAGCGGACTTCGGCGCGGTAGCGTTCGGGCGAGAGGCGGAGCAGCCAGTCGGAGGCGATATAGTTGCCGCCGGGCATATAGACCGGTTGCCCGTTGACATAGAACTTGCGCCCTCCCGTAACGGGGCATTTTTCCGAAGCGATTTCGCGTATCCCGTAGCGCAGGCTCCGGCTGTCGCTGACTTTCCCCGTGGTAGTCTCGAACGCAATACGCATGGCGTACAGCTCCTGCTTCCCTACGCCGTTAGGCCACCACAGGCGGGGCTGCCTGACGGACAGCTCTTTGAGCCGCACCAGCCGCTTTTCGTTCGCCGCCAGGCTGACGGGTTGCACGAGGCGGACACCGTTGGTTTCGCACACCAGCGTACCGCTCTGCGGATGGGGGGAGGTGTTCTCCAGCTCCACCGTCGCGGCGACGAAAGCCTCCGCCTGGCCGCCCTCCGGCAGGCGGACGCCCGGTACCCGTGTCGTCACGTATGGATGCTGCACCGTGACCGCTCCGGTGACGGTGAGGGATACCTCGTCCCAGATACCGGTATTCCGGTCGCGCACCGGCTGTATCCAGTCCCATCCGGGCGTAAACTGCATGGTGACGTTCCGTGCGATCCGCCCGTCTCCTCCCTGCCCCCCGTTGGGGTTGCCCGCGTCGTCGGGCGGATAGACGATAACGGCAAGGATATTAGGCTCTCCGCCTGCTTTGAGGTAGGGCGTGGCGTGGTAGCTTTTACGCAGGAACATCCCCTCGTGGGTGTCGGCGTTCAGCCGTTTGCCGTTCAGGAAGATGTCCGCTTTATAATTGATACCGCGGAAGTTAAGCCATACCTGCCGCCCCTCTTCCGGCTGCTCCTCCAAGCGGAAAGGGCATACGAACCAGTAGGTATAAAAGGCATTTCCGGTATCGTATATATCGGGGATGAGTTCGTTGTTCATACTGCGTTCGGGAGCGGGATAGAGGCGGTTTTCGAGCAAGGTGGCCAATACCGTCCCCGGCACCCGCGCTTTCAGCCATCCCGCCGTATCGAACGGCGAGGCGGTGAGGCGATGGCCGTCCGTTTTGATCTCGTTTGCCCTCCGCGCATACCATCCGGCGTGCAAAACCGCCTTTCCTCCCGCCTCCGGTAGGCGTACCCTTTCGCCCGCCTGCGAATACCCCGGCGCGACGGCTCCCACCCAAAGCAGGCACAGCATACAGCCTATACCGGTCAGATTCCTTTTCATATCTTATCCCTCCTTTTTTTCTTCCCTTTTCGATTTCCGGTAGGCTTCGAGCTTTTCCGGCGTTGTATTCCAACGGGAATGCATCCACACCCATTGCGTCGGGTAAGCACGTACCATATCCTCCATGATCTTTGTCTGCCGCCGCGTATTTTCCAGGATATCGGCTTCCGGATTCCCTGTGTTGACCAGGGGTAGCTCCGGGTATATAATAAAGCGGTAATTGTCATCTTCCTTGCGGGTCATCACCATCGGCACGACCAGCGCCCCGGTTTCAAGCGCCAGGCGCGAGGCTCCGGTCGGCGTATAGGCCGGTTTCCCCATAAACTCGACAAAGGCGCTCTTCACTTTCGTATCCTGGTCGATCATCAGGATCAGGCATTCCCCTTTCCGGAGCGTCTCTACCAGTTTGGCGTATGAGCCCTCGCGGTTGATGTTTTTCATGCCGCGGCGCGCCCTGTATTTCACCATTTTGTTTTGAAGCGGCTTGATCTTCATCGCCGCGCTCGCCGCCGACGTTTCATACCCCAGCATAGGCGGGGTTATGGCGGCAAACTCCCACGAACTGAGATGGGGCACCAGGCAAATCACCCCTTTCCCCCGCTCATAAGCCGCCTGCAAATGCTCCTGCCCGACGACCTCCACCAGGAAAAAGAACCGTTCCCTGTCCGTCAAGCCCGAATAGGCCACATAGTCAAAAAAGGATTTTATCATTTCAGCAAACACCTGACGCGCCATAGCGATCCGCTCTTCCCGCGTCTTTTCCCCTCCATAGACACGCTCCAGGTTGGCCAACGCCCTCTCCCGCGACGAATGGGCATACCGGTAAACCAACGCCCCGACAAACAAGGCAAAACGCCTTATCCACCCGATAGGCAACACCCTGAACAACCCGATTATTACCCCCAAAAACGGATAAATGATAATGAGCGTCGCCTTTCTGCGAATATATTTCCTGTTAAATTCCATTTGTTTTCATTGGTTCGTGTGCTACTATGTTTATCAAATTGGTACCTACCGGCAAAGGTATATTATTTCTCTGTAGATTATAAGGATACATTTCAAATTGTCACTATTTTATTTCAAAGAGGGAAATAACGACGATTGCAATCCCGTTAGGGGGACCGAGCGGGAGAACGTCATGTCGACCGAGCGCAGCGAGTGGAGACACCTCCGATCGAAAGGGCAGGCGGGTGCGATCGGAGTTCCTATGTTTGTAATCTCGAATGAAAAGAGAAGCTAGGAGTAGGATAAATTCCGAGCATTCTTTATATTTGAGAGTTTAAAAAGAAAA
>JAISRY010000142.1 GCA_031273385.1 Tannerellaceae bacterium
GACCGCGCCCCGCGTGGGGAGACCCCTCCGAGCGCTCGGGCGGCGGGGTCTCTGGGGGGTTACCCCACTCGCTGCGCTCGGTCGACATGACGTTCTTGCTTGCGCTCGGTTATAATGACGGATACTATTTGTTTTTCATACGATTGCGATTCGTCGTCATTATAAGAGCTATTTTAATGCGTTGACCCTGGAGGCAGTGGGCGTGCGATGAGTATACCGCTTGTGCTTTTTCCCCTTTCCAGGTATGTTTTCAGCGATTCCCCATACACCGCGACACGTCCCGCAGAGGTGGAGGCATGGATAAAGGTCAGCCTCCCGCCGACCTGCATGATGATGCCGGCGTGCGTCACGTCCAGCCCCTTTATCGTCGTGGTGAAACAGACGATATCACCTGGTTTTATCCGGTCTGTGAAAGCCGCTATCCCTGCCTTGGGGAGGTAATGGCAGGTACGTCCGTTTATGCGGCGTTCCACCCGTTCCATTTCGCGTACCAACTGGGGATCTCCTTTCAGTTGTTTGTAGCTGTCGGGATGGGTTGACATGAAATCGAGGCGAAGCGGCAAGAGGTCTCCGCCCAGCTCTTTAGCCATATCCTTTACGATCCCTTTCCGTTCGTTCTCATAGATCCAGTCCGTCATATAATGCAGCCGGACGGCATAACCGCTGATGACGCCCTCCCTGTAGCGGAGGTGTTGAAGATGCCGGCAAAAGCGGTCGAAAGAGGGATCGGGATCGTTGAGCGTGCGGGATAGGGCGATGACATACTCGACAAAGGTGGTGCAGTCCATCCCGCGGAGGTTAACGACCAACCCTTCAGGCTCTTTCTCCAGTGTAGAGGCTACGTAGGGGGTACCCAGGAAGAACGTGGCCGTTTCGACGATCAGCGCTTCCATCGGTAGGGTTTTCTTAGGCGCCATCGCCGTTATATACCGCTCGAAGATGGAGCGGTCTTCCCCTGTCGTATACACCCTTTCCTGTCCCTTAGCCTGTCCGTTGAGGCAGAGGGGAAAGAGGATGAGCAGCGCGGATAAATAGTGTGTGATAGGCATAGCGGGGGGCTTTTATGGTTGTTCTTTTGCGTTCAGTAAGTCCTGGAGCTTGATCAGTTCGTCGCGGTATTGGGCGGCTTCGATAAAGGAGAGCTTTTTGGCGGCTTCGGTCATCAGCTTTTTCGTTCGTTCTATCGCCTTTTCAAGCTGCGGACGGGTCATATTCCTGACGATGGGATCGGCGGCCAGGCTGAGTTCGGGTTCGACGTAGGCATAAGGCTCCGGCTTGCCCTGTTTCTCCGCCAGCAGGGAAACGCCGGCTTTCACGACCTGTGCGGGCGTAATCCCATGTTTTTCGTTGTATGCCAACTGCTTCTCCCGTCGGCGCTGGGTCTCGTCGATCGTCCGTTTCATACTCTCCGTAATCTTGTCGGCATAAAAGATCACCTTGCCGTTCACATGTCGGGCGGCGCGTCCTGCCGTCTGGGTCAACGACCGGTGCGAACGGAGAAACCCCTCCTTGTCGGCATCCAGTATAGCGACCAACGATACCTCAGGCAGGTCCAGCCCCTCGCGCAACAGGTTAACGCCCACCAGCACATCAAAAACCCCCTTGCGCAAATCGTCCATAATCCGTATGCGCTCCAATGTCTCGACGTCGCTATGGATATAGTCGCACTTTATCCCCATACGGAGCAGGTAGGTGGTCAGCTCTTCCGCCATGCGCTTGGTCAGCGTAGTGACCAATACCCGTTCGTTCGCCGCCGTCCGCTGGGCGGCCTCCTCCATCAGGTCGTCGATCTGGTTCAGCGTAGGGCGCACGTCAATGACCGGATCCAGCAATCCTGTCGGGCGGATGACCTGTTCGACCACCACCCCCTCGCTCTTTGCCAACTCATACTCCGCCGGCGTAGCGCTGACATAAATAGCCGCCGGCGTCAGCGACTCAAACTCCCCGAACATAAGCGGACGGTTGTCGATGGCGGCAGGCAACCGGAACCCGTACTCTACAAGGTTATGCTTACGGGAATAGTCCCCGCCGTACATCGCCCGTATCTGCGGAATCGTGGCATGGCTCTCGTCGACCACCAACAGGAAATCTTCCGGAAAATAGTCCAACAGGCAATAGGGACGTTCGCCCGCCTCGCGCCCGTCGAAATAGCGGGAATAGTTCTCTATACCCGAACAGTGCCCCAGCTCGCGGATCATCTCCAGGTCGAACGTGACGCGCTCATACAGCCGCTTAGCCTCGTAATGCTTCCCGGCCTCTTTCAGGTAGGCCACCCGTTCCCCCAGGTCGACATCAATCCGGCTGATCGCCATATTGATCCGCTCCTGTGTGGTCACAAACAGGTTGGTGGGGTAAATATTCAATTCGTCCTGCTCGTCTATCTCGCTCCCGCTCCGGGGGTCGAAAGAGGAGAGGCGCTCTATCTCGTCGCCCCAGAACTCAATCCGGTAGGCCATCCCGTCGTAGGTTTCGATCGCCGGAAAGATATCGACCGTATCCCCGTTTACACGGAAACTGCCGCTACGGAAATCTGTTTTGTTATTGACATACAGGGCATCGACAAATCGCCGCAGCAACACGTCGCGGTTTATCCGCATCCCCTTTTCGAGGTGCGTCACCTTTTCGGCGAACGCCCTCGGATCCGCCATACCGTAGAGGCAGGAGACGGACGATACGACGATAATGTCTTTCCGCCCTGACAACAGGGAGGCGGTGGCGCGTAAGCGGAGTTTGTCGATCTCTTCGTTGATTTGCAGGTCTTTTTCTATGTAGGTGTCCGTAACGGGCAGGTAGGCTTCCGGCTGGTAATAGTCGTAATACGAAACGAAATACTCAATGGCATTATTGGGGAAAAACGCCTTAAACTCGCTGTACAGCTGGGCGGCCAGCGTTTTGTTGTGGCTGAGTACCAACGTCGGCCTTTGCACCTCCTTGATCACATTGGCGATCGTAAACGTTTTCCCCGAACCTGTCACCCCCAACAGCGTCTGAAAGGGTACGCCCTCCCTCAGTCCCTCTGTCAGTGCGGCAATGGCTTCCGGTTGATCCCCCGTAGGGCGGAAAGGAGATGACAATTCAAAATTCATTCTTCAATACAACTCTTCTTTCGGCATGACGATCCACAATACCAAATAGCCCAACACGCCGGAAAAGATGGTAAATATACTGATCAGGATATAGGCGACGCGAACGATCGTCGGATCCCAATCCATATAATCCGCTATCCCTGAACACACGCCGGCAATCATTCCATTCCTCGAGCGTGTAAGCCTTTTTTTCTCTTCCATACCGATATATTTTATTTGACAAGGACAAAACTACTCATTCTTCCGAGAAAATAGCCGTATAATTATGAAATTTATTGTGCGATTTTGTATTACCTTTGCTACTTCCGTTAAAAACAAGACAAGTATTATATGGCAATCCATTTTAAATCAATTACTTTAGACGATAAAGAGGCGATCACCTCTTTCACATTACAGAGTCCGTACATGAATTGCGACTTCTCTTTTGCCAATATGAACAGTTGGCGTTTCCTTTACAACAGCGAATATGCGGTAAAGGAGGGCTTCCTGTTGATCCGTTTCTGGATAGACAACAACGATCGCCCGGTGTATATGTGCCCCGTTGGTACGGGGGATATGGCAAAAGCAATCGGATGGCTGGAAGAAGACTCCCTCGCGCATGGGCATCCGCTCTGGATACTGGGCGTCACCCCGGAGGGCAAAGAGGCGTTGGAGAAAGCCTTTCCGGGCGGTTTCCGCTATATCCCCGACAGGGACTATTTCGATTATATCTACCTCAGGGACGACCTGATCAACCTCACGGGGAAGCGCTATCAGTCCAAACGAAACCATATCAATAAGTTCGTCAAGCAATACCGCTACAAATACATGCCGATCACGCCCGAACTCGTTCCCGAATGTCTCGAACTGGAATGTAAATGGTACAGGGCAAACCGGACGGATGACGATGCAGAGGAGCTGAGCTACGAACGCCGGTCGTTGACCTTTGCGCTGAAACATGCCGGCGAACTGGGATTGATGGGGGGAGCGATCTGTGTAGACCGCCAGATAGTAGCCTTTTCGTTCGGAGCGCCGATCAACCGCAACACGTTCGGCGTACATGTAGAAAAGGCAAACGTAGCCTACGACGGCGTATACAGCATGATCAACCGCGAGTTCGCCCTCTATCTCCCCGAACGGTACACCTATATCAACCGTGAAGAAGACCTGGGTATCCCCGGCCTGCGGCAGGCGAAGCAATCCTACTATCCGGTGATCCTGTTGGAGAAATGTACCGCCGTCAAGAAACCGTATACACGGTGAGGAGCTATACGCTTATAATGACAACGAATCATAATCTCCTGAAAATCAAATAGTATTCGTCATTGCGAGTACACAATAAACCAGGTTTATCAAAAAGGGAAATGACGGCGATTGCGTGATTTCCAGCTGATTACAATCAAGTGGTATCCGTCATTGCGAACGCAGTGAAGCAATCCAGATGTGTGTCTATGTGTCGCACTCCTGGATTGCTTCACTGCGTTCGCAATGACGGATACTATTTGATTTTCAGGAGATTGTGATTCGTCGTCATTATAAGTACCCAATAAACCAGGTTTATTGGGTACTCACAATGACGATTTCCCTTTTTGATAAACGCAGTTTATTGGGTACTCGCAATGACGGATACTACTTGCAATCGCCGCCATCCAATTTATGACAACTGTTTACGGTTCGCCGATGCGTTTAACGATGGCTTATAAAATCCCTGCCAATTCTCTTCCTGTTTGCCTGATGGCCTCTTTTATCTCGCGTTCGCGAACGGCGGACGGCTTTTTGATTCCACACAAATACGAAGCCATAACGCTTTGAGAAATACCAATCCGCCTGGCAATTGCAGAAACATTCAACTCCGGATGTTCCTTAAACAGGCGGCGCAAATCATTGTCCTCCGCAGGCTTTTCCCGCATGAAACCCTCAATGCTCAAATCTTCGTCAAGCCCATCCCAGCGGATATACTCATCGTTATACTCAAATGCGGAGCGCTGGGCGGGAGTAGCATACTTCAATCTCGGATAATGCTCAAATCGCTCATTGAAAACCCTGCCGTCAGACGTTTCTATATAAACCGCCGTATCGTCTGTCCAAACCCTGTTAACCTTTGCTTTCATTGTTCCCTTTATTAAAAAAGTTATTCCACGCTTCGATAATAACCTCTCTGTTTTCTTCAATAATCCCTTCCGCTAATTTGATTTCGTGAGAAGCCAATCCGCTGTTCCTCAAAAGTTTTACGTCGGGAATTACTCGAAATACGGCCAGTTCCGTACTCTTGCCCCTGATAACGTGCACGTGTACCGGCTCGTGGTCGTTACTGAAAAACACAAAGCGCAAACCGAAGAAAATAAAAATTGTAGGCATAATCTTTTTGTTCTAATCATCATAACACAAAAATAGGTGATATTTTTATTACCTGCAAATTCTTCTGCGGAAAGTTTTATCCTTCAATTTTTTTGAGATTCACGCATTTCCAGGGTATTTTTGCCAATAAAGCAGGCATACATGCCGTGCCGGCTTCATCCGGTATTAAGTTGAAAGCGGCGGTGGTCGCTTTAGGCAATGGCGATCTACAGAAAAATGCGTATAAGAGTATGGGGGCTATTTGTGGCGTATATGGAACCGCTCACAATTATAATGACGACGAATCATAATCACCTGAAAATCAAATAGTATCCGTCATTGCGAACGCAGTGAAGCAATCCAGAGGTGGGACACACAGACGCACTCCTGGATTGCTTCACTGCGTTCGCAATGACGGATACTATTTGATTTTC
>JAISRY010000148.1 GCA_031273385.1 Tannerellaceae bacterium
GATGTGTGGGGTTACCTGACAAAGGATAGCGTGGATTTTGATTGGGACAGGAAGTCGGAGCTGGAATATGCGGTGACGTATATCCCGAACCAGTCCTGCAAGGAGTGTCATCAGAACCTCTTCCCCGAGGGGCTTACGAATGATGCGATTACGTCGCATCTCTATTATGAGGAGAATGAGAAAAAACTGGATTTGCAGTGTATCAGTTGTCACTTGGATGCGGGGCACCACAATCCGGAGTACGTTCACGGACAGATGACCGGCATACCGGGGCAGAGCGCTTCCGGGGCAACGGTGGATCCCAGCCTGTTCTATAAGGAACCGGCGACGGTGACCGCTTTCGCCGACTATGACGAGCAGATCCCCGGCACGTATATCACGCTGAAAATGATCGCCGTTCCCGGCGGGCAGTTCAAGATGGGCAGCCCGGAAAAGGAATCGTTCCGTAAGCCGGACGAATCGCCGGTGCGCGAGGTGTCGGTCAGCCCGTTCTTTATGTCGGAAGTGGAGGTGACATGGGATCAGTACTGGGCGTTTTTCAGCAATACCATGAGTGAGGGGCGTACGCCTCCCGAGACGGTCTATGCCAATAACAGCCGTCCGGATGTGGACGCTATTTCAGGCCCGACGCCTCCGTTTGGTTTGCCCAACCAGGGATGGGGATGGGGGGAACGTCCGGCGATCACCATGACACATTATGCGGCGGAAACGTTCTGCCAGTGGCTGTCGAAGAAGACCGGCAGGAAATACCGTTTGCCGACCGAGGCCGAATGGGAATATGCCGCCCGTGGCGGGACGGAAACGCCCTACTTCTTCCCCGGAGACCCGAAAAAGTATTCCGACCAGGGATTCATGCGTAAGTTTTTTGATGCCAGCACGGAAGAGATCAGCACGTATGTTATTTATAGTAAGAACAGTAAAAACAGGACGCAGGAGCCATCCGCCGTCAAGCCTAACCCGTTCGGATTGAAGAATATGCTGGGGAATGTGATGGAATATTGCGCCGACAAATATGATCCCGAGGCCTACGGCAAGGGAGGGGAGAGCGTCGCGGATCCTCTGGTGACAGAGGGCGAAGAATGGGTCGTGCGCGGAGGTAACTATACGTCGGATGCCGCTGACCTGAGGGTGGCCGCACGCGATTATACCCGGCACGACCAGTGGTTGAAGACCGACCCGCAACAACCTAAAAGCATCTGGTGGTACTCGGACATACGGGGTATCGGATTCCGCGTTGTCTGTGAACCGGATGCATCCATCGTAACGAAATAGAATTCATTTATATAAACGAGAATATCATGAAAAAAGAAAGCAGTATCAGTAGAAGGTCATTCCTGAAGAGTTCAGCAATGGCAGGCGCCTTGGGCGCCATCGGAACAGGCGGCTCAGCCGTCGCATTATCCTCATGTTGCGGAGGCGGAAAAGCCGATGCGATCAAACCCCTTAAAGAGCCCGGCACCTATTATGTGCCCGATTTGGTGGATTTCGCCGCCGACGGGAAAGAGCTGAAAGCCGGCGTTATCGGTTGCGGCGGACGCGGATCCGGCGCGGCATTCAACTTCCTGAACGCAGCCAACGGCGTTACCATTACGGCGTTGGGCGATACCTTTAAAGACCGCGTCGATGATCTGGCAGGGAAACTGAAAAGTGAGAAAGGGATCGACATCCCCGAAAGCCAGCGTTTCGTCGGGTTGGACGCCTACAAGCAGGTGATCGACAGCGGCGTGGACGTAGTGCTCGTCGCCACTCCTCCTTTCTTCCGTCCTTTGCATTTCCAGTATGCGACGGAAAAGGGCAAACATTCGTTCCTTGAAAAACCGATTTGCGTAGATGCGGCGGGGTATCGTACTATTTTGGCGACGGCTAAACAGGCGGTAGCCAAGAACCTGAGCGTGATCACGGGTACGCAACGCCATCACCAGCGCAGCTATGTCGAATCGTTCAAGCAGATACAGAACGGGCTGATCGGTGAGATTACCGGCGGTACGATGTATTGGAACGGCGGCATGCTCTGGTACCGCGAACGTCAGGCGGGATGGAGCGATTGCGAATGGATGATCCGCGACTGGGTGAACTGGAAATGGCTCTCGGGCGACCATATCGTGGAACAGCACGTACACAACCTCGATGTCTTTACCTGGTTCACAGGCCTGAAACCGGTCAGCGCCGTAGGCTTCGGCTCGCGCCAGCGCCGTGTGACGGGCGACCAGTATGACAATTTCAGCATCGACTTCGAAATGGAAAACGGTATCCACATGCACAGCATGTGCCGCCAGATAAGTGGTTGTGCAAGCAATGTCAGCGAGTTTATACAGGGAACGAGAGGCTCATGGAGCAGCAATACGATGGAGATCAAAGACCTGACGGGCACGGTGGTTTGGAAATATGACGGCGAAGCCGAAAAGGCCGCTTTCAAACAGACCGATCCCTACACGCTGGAACATGTCAACTGGATCAACCATATCCGTAGCGGGAAAGTCATCGATCAGGCTTCCGAAACGGCCGTGGCTAATATGGCGGCTATCATGGGGCGTGAATCGGCCTATACGGGTGGAAAGACGACTTGGGATGAGCTGACGTCGTCGACGTTAGACTGCACGCCTGCCGACCTGAACCTGGGTAAGATGGATATGTCGGGATTTGTCGTCCCTGTTCCCGGCACAAAATAAGGTATTATTATGGTACTCAATAGACGAAACTTTTTAAGGACAGGCTTGTCGGGAGCGGCGGTAGCCTCCATCGGAGGCGCCGCCCTGCTGGGAGGATGCTCGCCGGGCTCTAAGAAAGAGGCGGAGGGCAAAGCCGGCGGATGCTGCCAGGCCGGTGAGGGCGGTTGCCAGCACAGTGCGGCCGTGTTGAATATCTCTTTTCAAGAGGGCACCGCTCCGGGGGAGAACCTGAATGAGAAGTTCGATTACATGGAAAAGCTGGGCGTGGTCGGCTTCGAGCCGGGCGGCAGGGGACTTGCCGGACGGGTCGCCGAAATCAAGCAGGCGTTGGATGGGCGCGCGATCGAGGTCAGCGCGATCTGTGCCGGCTTCGATGGCTTTATCCTCTCTACGGATGAGGCCGTCCGCAAAAGATGCATGGATTCGATGAAAGAGATCATCGCGGCGGCGGGCGAACTGGGCTCGGTCGGGGTGATTATCGTTCCGGCGTTTAACGGGCAGAAACCGGCGCTTCCGCATACGCAGGAGACGCGCGACTTCTTGTGCGAACAGTTTACCGAGATGGGTAGCTTTGCCGCCGAGCATGGTACGACCGTGATTTTCGAGCCGCTGAACAGGGGGGAGGCTTTCTACCTGCGCCAGGTGGCCGACGCCGCTTCTATCTGCCGCGACATCAACAACCCGGGGGTGCGCTGTATGGGCGACTTCTGGCACATGACGGCGGAAGAGACCTGCGATATGGGCGCTTTCCTCTCGGCTGGGGAATACCTGCAACATGTACACATCGCCAGCCGCCGGCGTCGCAGTATGCCGGGCGAAGATGGCGAAGCGGATAACTATGTGGCCGGTTTCAAAGGGCTGAAGATGCTGGGTTACGACAAATACGTCAGCTTCGAGTGCGGATGCCAGGGCGACCGCAGCGTCGTCTTGCCGGCTGCCGTGGAGCTGTTGCGTAAACAATGGGAAGAGGCATAAGCAGATGGCATTGGTGTATCCAAATATGCAAATGAGCGAGGTGGTGGAAGCACACCCCTCGCTCATTCCTGTCCTTAACCGGTTTGGTATCCGCCTGGGATTGGGGGACAAATCGGTGACGGAGATATGCGGGGAGTACCGGCTGGATGTGGATTTCCTGCTGACGGTGGTCAATACGTTCCTCAACGAAGAGTATTTCCCGGAGAAGAAGCTCCAGACGTTCCATACCTCCCAGATTATTGATTACCTGACCAAAACCAACCAGCATTACCAGCGTTTCCAGTTGCCCAATATCGAACGGCACCTGGCCTCGTTTATCGCCATGAGTCAGCCGGGCAACCATACGCTGACGCTGATCGGCAAATTCTTTTCCTCCTTTAAAGAAGAGTTGACGACCCGTATCGGGAAAGACGATACGGAGTGGTTTCCCTATTGCCTGGCCTTAAGCGGGAAGCTGGGCGACGGGCAGGAACGTGTCGCC
>JAISRY010000195.1 GCA_031273385.1 Tannerellaceae bacterium
TAAACCAAATTTTTTCGCCAAACCTTTATCCCTCCCCGCCAAAGGTTTCCTACCTTTGCGGTATGTTACTGCTTCATACATGTTGCGCCCCCTGTTCTGCAGCGATCATCGAATGGCTGCTGGCCAACGGGATACGCCCGGTGTTATTCTATTTCAACCCGAATATCGACCCGCGGGAAGAATACGAAAAACGCAAGGCCGAATGTACGCGTTATGCCCGGCAGCAAGGGTTGGAATGGATGGATGCCGACTATGACCATGCCGTATGGCTACAGGCCGTTGCCGGTATGGAAGAGGAGCCGGAACGGGGTGCACGCTGCCTGCACTGTTTCAAAATACGGCTATTGGCAACGGCGAATATGGCGCACAAGCTTGGGTTCGACCGCTTTGCCACCACGCTGGCCTCTTCCCGCTGGAAAAGCCTGCACCAGATTGCGGAGGCCGGACACTGGGCGGCGGCGCAATTCCCTCCCGTTACGTTCTGGGAGAAGAACTGGCGTAAAGATGGCCTGAGCGAGCGGCGGCGGATACTTATCGAAGCGAACGGTTTTTACAATCAAACATATTGCGGGTGTGAGTTCAGCCGCCCCAAACGTCAATAACAAACAGCGATTACACATGGAAAAGAGAGATACCTATCAGGAAACGGCCAACTACCTGGCAAGCCGTATCACGGGAAGCCCCGAAACGGCCATTATACTGGGGAGCGGCCTGGGGGCGCTGGCCGACAGTATAGAGGAGGCAACGGTGATACCCTACCGCGGGATTCCCCACTTCCCGCACGCCACAGCGACCGGCCACAAAGGGAACCTGATCTTCGGACGCCTGGGAGGGAAGCAGGTGTTGGCCATGCAGGGGCGTTTCCACTATTACGAGGGATATACCATGCAACAGGTCACTTTTCCCGTTCGTGTCATGCAACGGCTGGGGGTCAGGAACCTGTTGGTCTCCAATGCCGCCGGAGGGATCAATGAAACGTTCCACATCGGCGACCTGATGATTATCCGCGACCATATCAACATGATGCCCAACCCCTTGATCGGCGTTAACGACGAGAGCTTCGGGACACGTTTCCCCGACATGACCCGCGCCTACGACCGCGACCTGATCCGTCTCGCGGAAGAGATTGCCGACCGCCGGGGCGTCCCATTGAAAAAGGGCGTATATGTAGGGCTTACCGGCCCATCGTATGAGACGCCCGCCGAATATGCCTTTTATGGAAAAGCCGGAGGGGACGCCATCGGAATGAGTACCGTCCCCGAAGTCATCGTCGCCCGTCACGCCGGACTGCGTGTCTTCGGCATGTCGGTCATCACCAATGAGGGCTATCACTTTACCGATGATTTCGTCAACGACGCCGACGACGTCATCCGCGCCGCCCACGCTGCCGCCACGACAATGGCCGCCCTGTTCGGCGAACTGACGGGCAGGCTATAGAATTACATATCTTCCAGGGACAGGCAGCGCATGTCAATCCGGTATCCGGGCAGTAGCTTATGTTTGAGGTGTTCCACTTTTTCCGCCAACAGATCCGGCTTGAAATTTTTCTTTTGCCGCTTTACTTCGGCGACTACCGCTTGGTTTTTCTCCAGTTTTAGCGCGACGATATCAATCTCATTCTGCTTCCCTTTAGGCTCCCACCATGAACCGATGGCGCGGTACTGAAAGGTTTCGGCAAATTGTTGTTTGAAATAGAGTTCCAACACCTTACCTGAATAAGCCGGGTAGTCGGCTCTGATGATAGACTGCAAGCCTGTATAGTTTTTGATTTCCATCAGCGAACGGTAGCGGTCGAAATAATTGAACCAGAAACGGATAAAGTTGTCCTGTATCTCATACCGGACTGTCTGGCTTCCCTCTTTTGCCAAGATGGGGCGTCGGCGGACAATGATGTTATAATCCTCAATCAGCCGCCTGATTTGACCGCCGATGCTTTTATCCCCCAATGCCGCTTCTATCTCGGGCTGCGTATTGATACCGCCGGAAATGGCGCTTAGGATAGAAAAATAGGTGGCATAGTTTTTCCCGAACTCCTCTATCAATAGATTTTTCCCCTCATCGGTAAAGGATGAGTTTTCCCGAACCATAAATGCAATCATTTCGTCTATACTCAATGTGCTGTTATCGCAGAACAGTTCGACATACTTGGGCACGCCGCCTGTAAAGGAATAGAGGGCGAGCAGGTCGTCATTCGTGTATTCCGGCCGGTAATCGTGGATGATTTCTTTCAGCGTCGACAGGTCGAAAGCGGATAATTTGATGATGTTGTCCGCCCTGCCGAATAGCGGCTCTTTCGAGTTCTGGAATATTTTCCGCATCAAGGAATAGATAGAACCGGAGACGATCAGGTTTATCCGGGATTTTCTCCGGTAGCTATCCCAGATATTTTGCATATCGCTGTATACGGATTCGTTGATGTTATAAAACTCCTGGAACTCATCAATGACAAGATTGAATGGCCTGTTCGCCGCCAGCTCCATGAGGTATTGGAACAATGACCGGAACGTGCGGATTTCCGCCGGGACAAACGTATCAAGCGCTTGGGCAATCACCGGAACAAACTCCGAACAAAGCGTCGCCTCGCTTTTACGGCCGACAAACAGATAGACCGTCGGCAACCCGTCAACCGCTTTCATGATCAGGCTTGTTTTGCCTATCCGCCGCCTCCCCGTCACTACCGTCAGGCGGGAATGGTCGCTGAACGACAGGTTTTGTATCCGTTTCAGTTCAGCCAATTCGCTTGTCCTACTATAAAACTTCATGCTTTTTATCTCTTTGTTACATCCGCAACAGTTACGGCAGTCACAAAGTTAGGCAAAAATTTGGTTATATCCATTCTTTTCTGCATTCCGTTAGTAATGCCTCGCTCGGTAGAAAAAAGTGGCCACCGCTGTTTCTGCATCCTGTCAGGGATGCATCCTAAACAGGATGCAGGGATTGGAGAGGCACATTCCTTTCAACCGAGCGATAAATCGCCGCCCGAAAACAAGTAACTGGGAAACAACCTCTTAGCGGTTTGCCATAAATCCAGTTACATGGAAGCGATACATCCCTAACGGGATGTAAGCCTTGCAAAATTTAA
>JAISRY010000205.1 GCA_031273385.1 Tannerellaceae bacterium
CCCGCTCAACCCTCATCCTCCGCCAAACCGCCCCCCGCCAAACCCGTTCCCCCACCAAACTATCCCTCACCACAACACCCAACGAATCCCGCCGCACCTCCTCCCGCTCCACCCACCGAGCCGCACACCCCGTCAGTACTGTCATCAGAATCAGAATTTTCAGGATTAAAGAATTTACAGAATTAATCAAGAGCGGGAGAACGTCATGTCGACCGATGCGAACGCAAGCAAGAACGTCATGTCGACCGAGCGCAAACTGAACATCATGTCGACCGAGCGCAAACTGAACGTCATGTCGACCGAGCGAAGCGAGTGGAGACACCTCCGATCGACCCGTCCGCCCTTGCGATCGGAGGTGTCTCCACTCGCTACGCTCGGTCGACATGACGTTCTTGCTTGCGTTCGCATCGGTCGACATGACGTTCAGTTTGCGCTCGGTCGACATGACGTTCTCCCGCTCTTGCTTAATTCTGTAAATTCTTTAATCCTGAAAATTCTGATTCTGATGATGATGACATTATTGACGGGGTGTGCTTCGCGGCGGGAGGAGGTGCGGCGGGATTCGTTGGCGGTCGTGGTGAGGGATAGTTTGGTGGGGGAACGGGTTTGGCGGGGGGCGGTTTGGCGGAGGATGAGGGTTGAGCGGGTGGAGCTGTCGGAGCCGGATAGCGCGGGGAGGCAGTATGCTACGGCGGTTACTGTGGCTACGGCGGGGGAAGAGGGGGTGGCTGCTTCGCTTTCGGCGGTTCGGGAGGGGAGCTCCGCTTCGCTGGACAGGGAGAGTCGTTCTGTGGTGCGGGAGGAGGTGCGGCCGGTTGTTCCTGGGTTTGGGTTGGGGTGGCGGGTTTTTCTTCTCCTTGCGGTTGTCGGCTTTTGTTTTTTACGGTATGGGCGGCGGAGGGGGTAAGTGATGAAAGGATGTTTTCACTTTAGTTTGAAAAGTTAGAAGATAATTCGTAATATTGCAGCTTTATTGGATTATAAATCGTTCCTAAATCGTTGAGCCTTATGAGACATGTGCGCTGTATGCTTTTTCTGTTATTCCTCCTTGTTGCCGGAAACCTGCGGGCGGAGGAGAGATGTTCCCTCTTTCACCTGACGTGTGAGCAGGAAGAAAATCCGGTGGGGATTGAGACGTTCAGGCCGAGGTTTAGTTGGCGGATTCAGGCGGAGGGCAGGGGCTTTGAGCAGTCGGCCTGGCAAATCCTTGTTGCCGGGACGGAGGAGCAATTGCTTACGGATAGCGGGAATTTGTGGGACAGCGGGAAAGTTGACTCGTCCGCCTCTATCCTGCTTCCTTATGCCGGAAAGACGCTGGAGGCAGGGAAGCGCTATTTCTGGAAAGCCAGGGTATGGGACAGGCAGGGAAAGGCGTCGCCGTGGAGCCTGGTAAACCGTTTCCAGATGGGGCTGCCGGAGAAGAAAGACTGGGGGAAAGCGCAGTGGATTGCGTTGGAAAAGGACAGGAAAGAGGAGATACTGACCACCGGTACGCCGGTTATAAAGGGGAAAAAGATCGGCATGTACCTGCTTCCGCAGTTCAGGAAAGAGTTCGCCGTCGGGAAAGAGATCAGGAACGCCACCGCTTATGTGTCGGGGATGGGGCATTTCGAGCTGTTCCTCAATGGCCACAAGGTGGGGGATCATTTCCTGGATCCGGGGTGGACAAAGTACGATAAGCACGCCCTCTATCTCTCTTTCGACCTGACCGGGCTACTGAAACGAGGCAACAACGCCGTCGGCGTTATGCTCGGAAACGGCTTCTATAATACGCCGCGCGAACGATACCTGAAGCTGGTCGCCTCCTACGGCGCACCTAAAATGATCATGAAGATACACATCGACTATACGGACGGAAGCCGCGAGGATATCGTGAGCGCTCCCGACTGGAAAGCGGCGGAAAGCCCCATCACGTTCAGCAGTATATACGGTGGCGAAGACTATGACGCCAACAGGGAACAGGCGGGGTGGATGCTGCCGGGGTTCGACGACAGGGGATGGAAGAACGCCGTTCCCGCCGGCTACTCCCCTACCCTCGTCTCCCAACGGGCTACCCCACTGAAGATCAGGGACAGGCTGCCCACCGTCCGCCTGATAGAGACGGCAAAGGGAGACTGGGTATATGACCTGGGGCAGAACTTTTCAGGGATCCTGAAGCTGACGGTCAAGGCGGCGGACAGCCGTCCGGTCAAGCTGCACCCCGCCGAGTTGCTCAACCCCGATAACACCGTGAACCAGAGCGCCACCGGCCATCCTTTCTATTTCACCTACACCCCGAAAGGCGGAGGCGTCGAAAGCTGGCAGCCGCGATTCTCCTATTACGGCTTCCGGTACGTACAGCTCGAGGGCGCCGTCCCGGCCGGCAAACCCAACCCCGCCCATCTGCCGGAAGTCGTCGATATTACCGGACTTCATACCTGCAACTCGGCAGAGGAGGTGGGGACATTCCATTGCTCCAGCGACATGTTCAACAGCATATACCGCCTCATCGACTGGTCTATCCGCAGCAATATGGCCAGTGTGCTGACCGACTGTCCGCATCGCGAAAAACTGGGATGGCTCGAGCAGGCCTACCTCATGCAACATTCCATCCAGTACCGCTACGACATCGCCCGTTTGTACGAAAAGACCATGCGCGACATGCAGTCGGCACAGGCCGACAACGGACTCATCCCGGATATAGCCCCCGAACTGGTGGAGTTTGAGGGAGGCTTTAAGGATACGCCCGAATGGGGAAGCGCCTTTATCATCTGCCCATGGTATATCTACCGGTGGTACGGCGACCGCTCGCTGATCGAAACCTATTACCCCGGCATGCAACGCTACATGGACTACCTGGCTTCAAAAGCTGACCGTCATATCATCGCTTACGGGTTGGGCGACTGGTTCGACATCGGCCCGCGGCATCCCGGCTCAGCCCAGCTCACCTCCAACGGCGTCACCGCCACCGCCACCTATTACTACAACACCCTGATCATGCAACAGATCGCCGCCCTGCTGGGGAAAGAGGCGGATGCCGCACGATACGGCGCACTGGCGGCGGAGATTAAACAGGCTTTCAACAAGACGTTCTGGGACGCATCGACCCGTACATACGACCGCAACAGCCAGGCGGCCAACGCCATCGCCCTCTATACCGGCCTCACGGAAGAGGATAACCGCGAACAAACCCTCAAGAACCTGGTGGCCGATATCCGCAGCCGCAACAACGCCCTGACAGCCGGCGATATCGGCTACCGCTACGTGCTTCGCGCACTGGAGGCCAACGACGCTTCGGATATCATCTATGATATGAATTGCCAATACGACGTCCCCGGCTACGGCTGGCAACTGGCGCACGGCGCAACCTCCCTGACGGAATCATGGCAAGCCTACGGGTTCGTCTCCAACAACCATTGTATGCTGGGGCACCTGATGGAATGGCTCTTCAGCGGACTGGGCGGCCTCCGCCAGGCGGAACACTCCGTAGGGATGAAAGAGATCGTGATCAAGCCCGAAGTCGTCGGCGACATCCACTCAGCCCGCGTGTCGTACCAATCCCCCTACGGCTATATCCTGTCGGACTGGAAAGAGGACGAAAAGGCATTTACCCTCCGCCTGGAAGTCCCGGCCAACAGTACGGCGACGGTCTACCTCCCGGCCTCCGCCATCGCGCAGGTAACGGAAAGCGGCCTCCCCCTGTCCGAAGCGGACGGCATCCTCCATACCCATGCCGAAAAAGGCCGCCTGGTGGTCAAAACCGGATCGGGACGGTATCTTTTCCGCGTAGCGAAAGAGGGAAAGACACTGCGGATCATGAGTTATAATGTACATAATATAGTGGGGATGGACGGTATACGGGATTACGGGCGGATAGCCGGCGTGATCAACGCCGTTGCCCCCGACGTCGTCGCCATACAGGAGGTGGATAGCGCCACCCTGCGCAGCGAAGGGGTTTATACCTTGGGGGAATTGTCCCGCCTAACGTCGATGCACCCCACATATACCCCTGCTATCGACTATCAGGGAGGGAAATACGGGATAGGCATCCTGTCTAAAGAGCAACCCTTACGGGTTCAGGCGACGCCCCTGCCCGGCAGGGAAGAGCGCCGCGTGCTGCTTGTCGCCGAATTTGAAGAGTATGTCTTCGCCTGTACGCACTTCTCACTGACGGAAGAAGACCGCCTGGCCTCTGTCGCCATCATCAACGAAGCCGTCAAAGGGATCACCAAACCCCTCTTCCTCGCCGGCGACATGAACTCCACCCCCGACTCACCCCCGCAGACCGCCCTCCGCGAAACATTCATCCCGCTGAGCGACCCCGCCGTAAACACCATACCGGTAGTCAACCCCACAGCATGTATCGACTATATCTATGTCCATAAGAACAGCTGCAAGCATACCCTGTTGCGCCAAAAAGTCATCGACGAACAGATGGCCTCCGACCATTTACCCCTCTTCGTCGACGTAAGCTTTTACTAAACCAAGCAGTAGGGTGCGCCCTTTCCCACCTTTGCATCATAAACAACAATACTAACGAATGAGAATTGTATCACATAGGAAGCTAAAGAAATATGAATTTGCGCTTGCAAAGATAGAGGAACTTTTGCCCTTGGTTGATGACAGTACCCCAGCTAATGACAAAATAAAATAAAAAGTTGTATCTTTGCTGTCCGATTTGAGAAATAGATGTATTATTAAAAAAACAATTTTATGGACGACTTGCCGAGTTATAGCGACTACAAGAATCAGAAGTATTAATCTCTCTGTAAGGCTACTTTGCAGTTCCTTACAGGGCAAAATGTAAGGAGGATTGCAATGAATGAAATTAA
>JAISRY010000030.1 GCA_031273385.1 Tannerellaceae bacterium
TCTTCGTGCCCGAAGAACAGCCTGAAATACCGCTTTAACCCGTTCGGCGGGAAAAAGAGCCTGCCGGCTGAGGCGGACAAAAAAGAGGCGGCCAACAGCCGGCGTTCTTTCCTGTCGACGGGCGCAACGGTTGCGCTGTCTTTACCGGCGGTGTCGGCAGTGGCGCAAGCGGCGGACGGTCGTGGCCATCGGGGTCATCGTGCCCATCGGGGCGGAACGCCCGTTACCCCTCCGGGTTCTATCAGCCTGTCGCGCTTTAAGGATACATGTACGGCGTGCCATATCTGTGTGGTGAAATGCCCCAGCCAGGTGTTGGTTCCTGCGGGGCTGGAGTTTGGTTTCGGCTACCTGTTAAGGCCGTATCTCTCTTACAAGAGCCATTATTGCAACTACGAATGTACGGTCTGCTCCGATGTCTGCCCCGTCCATGCCCTGAAGCCGTTGACGGTGGAAGAGAAGAAGACGACGCAGGTCGGTATCGCCACGTTCCATAAAGGACGCTGTATCGTGCATACCGAGGGGACGGATTGCGGCGCCTGTTCGGAGCATTGCCCTACGCAGGCTGTCCACATGGTGCCCTACAGCGGCGTGTTGACCATCCCCAAGGTGGAGGAGGAGTTGTGTATCGGTTGCGGGGGGTGCGAATCCATCTGTCCGGTGAAGCCGCTCCGCGCGATCGTCGTACAGGCGAACGAAGAACACCGGCTGGTGAAAATGCCGGAAGTAGAGGAGGTGAAAGAGATCGAAATTGAAGACTTCGGATTCTAATGGAAAATTACGTACCTTTGCCCCAAAATTGACGGCATGAGGTTTGAATTACACGGGAACGATATACATTCAAAGGCAAGGGCGGGGGTGATGACGACCGCCCATGGGGTTGTTGAAACGCCTGTATTTATGCCTGTGGGGACGCAGGGTGCGGTAAAGGCGGTGCATATTTCGGAATTAAGGGACGATATCCACGCGCCGGTCATCCTGGGGAATACCTATCACCTCTACCTCCGCCCCGGGCTTGAAATATTGGAAAGGGCGGGGGGCTTGCATAAGTTCAACGGCTGGGAGGGGGCGATCCTGACGGATAGCGGCGGTTTCCAGGTCTTTTCGCTGGCCGGAAACAGGAAGCTGCGCAAGGAGGGCGCCGAGTTCCGTTCCCATATCGACGGCTCAAAGCATCTTTTTACTCCCGAAAATGTAATGGATATCCAACGCACCATCGGCGCGGATATCATCATGGCGTTTGACGAGTGTTGCCCGGGCGACGCGGATTACGGCTATGCCAAGCAATCGTTGGAACTGACGGAGTGCTGGCTGGATCGCTGTATCGACCGCTTTGGGCATACGGATCCCAGGTACGGGTACGAACAAAGCCTCTTTCCCATTGTGCAGGGGTGCGTGTATACCGACCTGCGGCGGCGCGCGGCGGAGTATGTGGCCGAAAAAGGGGCGGACGGGTATGCCATCGGCGGCCTGGCCGTCGGCGAGCCTACTGAAAAGATGTATGAGATGATCGAAGTCGTCAACGAGATACTGCCTGCCGACAGGCCCCGTTACCTGATGGGGGTAGGGACGCCCGTTAACCTGCTGGAAGCCATCGAGCGCGGCGTGGATATGTTCGATTGCATCATGCCTACGCGCAACGGGCGCAACGGACAGCTCTTCACCCGCTACGGGACGATCAATATACGGAACAGGAAATGGGAGGATGACTTTTCGCCTGTCGATGCCGACGGCCATTCGTTTGTAGATACGCTCTACAGCAAGGCCTATCTGCACCACCTGGTTAAGGCGGAAGAGATACTCGGTCTTCAGATCGCCTCCATCCATAACCTGGCGTTTTACCTCCGGCTTATGAAAGAGGCGCGCCGGCATATTCTCGCCGGTGATTTTACCGCATGGAAAAGGGAAATGGTTCACCAACTATCAAATAGGCTGTAAATGGGAAAGTTTGGATTAAAGCGCATCGACCGGTATATCATCAGGCAGTTTCTGGGTACATATATCTTTGCCATAGCGTTGATACTGGCTATATCCATCATGTTCGACATCAATGAGAAGATCGACCGCTTCCTGAAACCGGAAGTGCCGTTGAAAGAGATCGTCTTTGACTATTACCTCAATTTCATTCCCTACTTCGGGAATATGTTCAGCCCCCTGTTTACGTTTATCGCCGTTATCTTCTTCACCTCCCGCCTGGCCGAAAGGTCGGAGATTATCGCGATGATGGCCGCCGGCGTCAGTTTCAAACGGTTGATGCTGCCGTATGCGATTTCGGCCTTTGTCATCGCCTCGGCTACGTTTGTACTAAACGCCTATATTATCCCCCCCGCCAATATTACGCGGATCAATTTCCAGAACAAATATATCCGCGACAAATCGGTCGAAAGCGCCTCCAACGTACAGCTGGAAGTCGAGCCGGGTGTGATTGCCTATTTCGACCGGTACGACGACCGGGCGCGTATGGGCTACCGCTTCTCCCTGGAGCATTTTGAAGAGAAGAAGCTGATATCCCGCCTGACGGCCGGTTCGATCAAGTACGACTCGTTGTATAACTGGACGGTGATCGACTATATGATCCGCGACTTTGACGGGATGCGCGAACATGTCACTTCCGGCAGCCGTAAAGATACGGTGCTGACCATCATCCCCTCCGACTTCCTGATCTCCGTAAACGACTGCGAAACGATGACCACGCCGGCGCTGAACACCTATATCAACCGGCAAAAGAAACGCGGCATAGCGAATATCCAGCGTTTCCAGATCGAATACCATAAGCGCTTTGCTGCCGTGATGGCCGCCTTTATCCTCACCTTGATCGGCGTCTCCCTGTCGTCCCGCAAGATGAAAGGCGGGATGGGCTTAAATATCGGAATAGGCTTAGGCCTTAGCTTCTCATATATCCTCTTTACCACAGTCACATCCACATTTGCCATCAACGGCTACGTCACCCCAATGGTAGCCATCTGGATCCCCAACGTCCTCTACACCTTCATCGCCGCTTTCCTCTACCTCAAAGCCCCCCGGTAATAAGTGAACAGTGAATAGTGAATAGTGAATAGTGAATAGTGAATAGTGAATAGTCTATATTCCCTTAAGCTCCTTAAGCCTCTTAATCCCCTTAAGCTCCTTAATTCTCTTAATCCCCTTAAGCCTCTTAAAGAAATCCAAGGAGAAAACGCTGCGCATTAAGTATGCATACTCTTTCGAAAAAGTATGCATCCTCTTTCGAAAAAGTATGCATACTCTTTCAGAAAAGTATGCATACTCTTTCGGACACCCTGAAAATGCTGATTCGGGCGGTAGCCGCAAAATACCATAAAGATGGTATTTCGGGGGGATTACGGAGCGTCTATTTTTGTGTCGTAAATAACAGCTCTGCTTTGGCGGGGGTGATAAAACGAAATGGAAAATGAAATATCTACTATCGACATATTCTTCTTCTTCTTGTTGTTGTTGTTGTTGCATGCGAATGTGCATGTGATGCTGTCCGGCGAATGGACGTCTTTCCCTACTGATTCCTTTTTTTAGCTTGTTTAATTTATTCACAATTTATAATTCAATGATCATGAAAAGAAGTGTTTGCATTTTAATTGTTGTTGCGTGTGCGGCGTTGGCCGTTACGGGGGTTTCGGCCGAAAACAAGGCCGGAAGTGATAAGCAGGAGGTGATCTATATAAAGAGCGTCAAGTTTGTTACGCCGCTCCTCAACCAATGGATCTCGGAATATGCGAAAGTGAAGCCCGGCATCAAGATCGTTGTTGCCGACAAAAATACCGGAACGGAAGAGGCCGATATCCAGCTCCTGATTTCCGATAGCGAGAGGGAAAACCTGCAGGAGGGAGCCTATTATTCGTCCGTCGGGCGGTATGCCGTTTTGCCGGTGGCGGGAAAGGATAACCCGCTGTTGGACGATTTCGGGAAGAAGAGGCTGAACGCTAAGCGCCTGAAAGAGCTGTTTTTCGAGAAAGACGATCTCGTCAAGCATTACGACGCGGCGGAAAAGGAGAAGTATAACGCCACGGTCTATTCCGGGAACAACCCCTCTTCCGTCTCCCACGCCTTTGCCTCCCATTTCGGCTTTCAGCCGGGCAACCTGAAAGGGAAAAAGATCTCCGGCGACGATATTTACCTCATCAACGCCATCCAGAAAGATGAGAAAGGTGTCAGCATCAACAACCTGGCCTACCTCTACGATGTCCATTCCCGCCGCTTGAAACAGGAGATCGCCATTCTTCCGCTCGATTTGAAGAAAGAGCAGAACGCCGTCCTCGAAACGGCAGACCTGGATCAGTTGATCGACCTGTTGGAAAGCAAATCCATCGACCTCATTCCGGTAGAAGAGATCAGCCTGGTGTTCCATAACGACATCAATCCGGCGGTCAAGGAATTTCTTCAATGGATCTTGTCCGAAGGGCAGGCGTACAATCACCGCTTCGGCTTCCTCAACTTAGATGAGAAAAGGCTGGCACAACAAAAGGAAGAGCTGAAAGCCGTTCATTTACTAACCTATTCCAAAAAATAAAAACTGACCCGACATGAAAAAGATCATACACCTTTTATGCTGCTTCATCGCGCTGTCAACCGTCTTGGTTCGCGCAGAGAAATTGGATTACTTTTTTGACAAGTCCATCCAATTCGATCCCAAAATACCGACGCCGGAACAGTTCTTCGGCTACGAAACCAGTTCCCGTGTCACGGAACATCACCGGATCAATGCCTATTTCGAGAAACTGGCGGAACTCTCCGACCGCGCAACCATCGTCGAAATCGGGCGCACGCACGAACAACGGAAGTTACAGGTATTGGTCGTTTCCTCCCCCGAAAACATCGCCCGCCTGGATCAGTTCCGTGCCGAGCGTACCAAAGTGAGGAAAGGGGAAACGCCGGATTCGCCGCTGATTGTTTTCCTCGGATACAGTGTGCATGGAAACGAGACATCGGGCGCCGAAGCGGCCATCCTGTCGGCCTATTACTTAGTGGCGGCTCAGAATGAGTTCGTCAAAAAAGAGCTGGCGGACGGTATTTATTTCCTTGATCCGGTGCGTAATCCCGACGGACAGGAACGTTTCGCCAACTGGGTGAACTACAACGCCGGCGTGAACGTCATCAACACCCATTCGCTCGACCGCGAACATACCGAGGCATGGCCCGGCGGACGGGGCAACCACTATTGGTTTGACCTCAACCGCGATTGGATCAACATCGTCCATCCCGAAAGCCGGGCGCGCGTCGCCTTTTATCAGGATTGGCTGCCCCATGTCCAGGCCGACCACCACGAAATGGGCACGAACAGCACCTTCTTCTTCGAGCCGACCGACCCCGACGGGAACGAAAGCCGTTTCGTCCCCAAGTCTACGTATGTGCTCAACAACGCGTTCGCCGGCTATTACGCCAAAGCCCTCGACAACATCGGCTCGTTCTATTATACAAAGGAGGGGTACGACAATAAAAACCCGAACTTCGGCTCTACCTATCCCGACTA
>JAISRY010000077.1 GCA_031273385.1 Tannerellaceae bacterium
TATACCCCGGCTGTGCGCACGACACGCACAAAAGCAAAATGATGCACAATAGTAGATGTATCGATTTCATGATGATTGAAAATTTATTTGATTATGGAGGTAAAGGTAGTAAAAAAGCCCAGATACTCCGGGTTCTCCCCGCAAAAAGCCCAATCCGGCGGGTGATGGCTCTTTTGGGTTTGAAGATTCACCGTATACGGCGAAATGATTGAGCGGATAGCATCGGGATGCACCTGGTTGCCGGTAGAACGGTTGAATAGTCCGGAGCCATTGTCGCCTGTATGGCCGTTATCCCAATAAAGGGGGACTAATCCGTTTTCCAGGGCCTTTCTTGTGACGTAGTGCAAGTAGTAATTGCGCGATATGATGTGGTTATCCTTTGCCGCTCCGTTGAGTGATGAACGCAGCGTAGCGCAGTATTCCCCTAAAATTACGGGGATTCCCCTGTCAATAAAGTGGGTTTTCATTAAAGCAAAACGTTCGTCTACCCAGTCTTCCTGTCCCCAGGAAGAAACGTTTCTGCCGGTGTAATCCTTTCCCCATAAATAAATGGCTGACGATGCGTCGAGGCAAAAGTCATACGGGTCGTAGTAATGGACTTCGAGCATCAGCCGGTTTTGCGCAGCGTCTTCCGGCAGTTCAAAATAGTCGACGGCATGTCCGATATTTGTATTGTAGGCCTGAACAACGAGGTTGCGACAGGCGTTTCTGCCTCCGGTGGCGCGGACAGCGTCGACAAAAGTTTGATTGTAGGACAACTGCACTTCAATATTTTCGGGCGATGGATTCCCATAGTCGGCATGTACTTCATTCGTTCCTGCAAACAAGAGGTGTTCGTCGTAATCACGGAAATGAATTGCAATTTGTTTCCAGAGCGCCTGCTGCTTTTTGTTCACCGCTTCCCGGGAGGCGTAAAACGGATTCTCTTCCAGCCAGCCGCCACCCCAATGAATGTTGAGCAGGGCATACATTTCGTTGTCAATGCAATAATCGACTACCTCCTGCACCCGTTTCAGCCACGAAGCGCGAATTTTGAAGTTTTCAGGGTCTTCAATGTATCCGTTCCATGCACAGGGAATCCTGACGGTATTGAATCCGGCGGTTTTGACCGAATCTATCAGGCGTTTCGTCGTCTTAGGATTTCCCCACAACGTTTCGCCGGCAGATGTTGCGCTACAGGCTTCGAGGGAATTGCCGAGGTTCCATCCGATTTTCATCTGAGGGGCTAAAGCGGGGGCGTCGCTTGTCATCCCGGTTTGGTCGGGGGGGATAAATTCCGGCAACTCGGGGTCGGCCACCGGAGGAGGAAGTGGCGGTATCGCCTTCTGCTGGCTGATTTCCACCGCGGCGCTGAGATTTTCCACAGTAATGCGTATTTGGGCGCTTCGTTCCGCCAAATCCGGATTTTCGCCTGCGGTGACGTAAACAGGAAAGGTGGACGGTATCTCTTCCTGATTAAAAGCAATAGTACACCAGTCGGCCGTGGATGAAATGACCGCTTTGGCATTTGTTTTTATGTGAAAGGTCTTTGTTTCGCCGTTGCTCTCGAAAGAAAGCGACCCTGTTGAAACGACCAGTTCTGCATCCACTTTGGATTCGCCGGAGGAACATCCGCCCAGCGACAACAGTGTGTAGGCAAGAAAATAAATGAAACAGGTTTTCATAACCGGCAAATATAAATGCGGCAGCCTGTTTTAGTAGCAGGCTGCCGCGTTAAACATGTGATTTTACTTTAGCACGAAATGAAACAGCAGCACCTCATCGCTCGTATCTCCCGCTGCAATGGAATTGCTGACACGTCCCAACCAGAATCCCTCCGTATTGATGTTCGACAGCGTCATACTTTCAGCGGGTCTTCCTCGGCGGCTCCGGCGGCTTGTGGTATCAGGTGGTAGACCATGTATTCCGGTTTCACGGCGTCGCGCACGCCGACCCACATCCCTGTTACCTTGCCGGACATATTCCTTTCTATCCTCGTTATACGCCAGGTGTTATCGCTGCTCGTGGCAAGGCTTATGTCGCCGCAAATGTGGAAGGAGGGAGAGATTCCGGTGAATGTGTAGGTGCCATTGGAGCTGAGTGAATAAGTACCGGAAGTGGCGACGCCGGACGGAGAAGTGTAGGTTACTGCGCCGGACTCGGAGTCTATCAGCAGGGAGAAAGAGGCATAGGATGATGACACCGAAGCGTTAAAGCCCGTCCAGTCGGCATAAGTATCCGGACTGACCCAGTCGGCGTTCATCAACGAGCCGTCAAGATTTGCCCAGTTAAACGGCGTTTCGGGCGAAAGAATCCACTTCACCGACGTCGAAACAGTTTGGGAAATCGCATCCTGCCAACCGTCAGGAAGAACCGGTTCCGGCTCTGCCGTTTCGCCGGGAGTCCAATTGTCGAGGTAATCCTTTGAGATGTAGTTGTAGACCAACAGGCAGGGACCTTCACTGGGGTCGTTATCACGGAGTACGCCAAGTTGCATGTAATCGGCAGTCAAAGACATTATTTTAATGTCGCCCCAGGCGGTTACTATACCATCGCGGGTGGCGTCGTGCAACGGGGCAGCGTCAACCATTTTCAGCGTGTGGGCGTCGACGTCAATCAAAAAAGTTCCGCTCTCCGTGCCGCGAGAGGGAATGGTCAGGTGTTCCACCTTTACGTTAGCGCCGTCCTTCATATCGAATGTCATTGTTCCGAAGTCGGCGGCAGCAAATAGCCAGGTGTTACCGGGATAATCGGGACACCAGTTCCACGAATCACCATCGACCGTTTTCCCTTCCGTTACAGTCTCCCACGAATCGTCTGTCCCGTAAAAATACAGGGGGCCTGCGCCACCGCGCGAAACAGCATTGGCATCCAAATCCAGATACCATGTTTTTTCTCCCCCTATACCTCCGGAGAGTAATGTCCACATCGGGTCGCTGATAAATCCGGCATACATCTCGTCGATAACAAAATGGGCCGTTTCGCCATAGACTATTCCCCCAGGCGTCATTACGCCGAAGACAACGTCGTAGGTGCCGGGGAAAGCTATTTGCAGCGTCACCGTCGGTTCCTGGCTCCGTCCCTGGGGATGCGACCAGAGGGGAGTGTATCCTTGCATTTTACTTTCCAGATGCACAATATTAGGATTGGAGGCATCGTGGGTGATGGTGTAGGCAATTCCTTCCGCCAAGTCTTGGGCGGTCACATCTATGGAGCCTAACTCATACTCTTCGGGTGTACAGGAGACGCACAGTCCGATGGCCACCGCGATAAAAAATACTGTTTTATATAAGCTGTTCATACTATTATTTTTAATGATTAATTACCAACCTTCATTTTGTTTTAAAACGCCTTGCGAGAGGTCTATTTGCGTCTTGGGAATCTGGCAGAGACCTTTGCTTGCCCTGATTTTAGCGGCATCAATTGTCACCTGGTCGGGATTGCCGCCGCTTAACACATCTACGCCGGCTTCGGCAATGATTCCGGCGGCGTAATCCACTCCCTGGCGGAGAAGATCCCAATAGCGCAGTCCTTCGAAAGCAAATTCAAAGTAGCGTTCGCGCAGGATATTTTCTTTGGATACGGCCTTAGGGCTTAATCCTGCGCGCAGACGTACTCTGTCGAAATAATTCTGTGCATTGGAAGAGCCTAATTCGGCTGCCATCAACAGCACGTCGGCGTAACGGACAACCACGAAATCCTGATGTTGATTGTCCTGGAAATTGCCCGAGCCGTCGTCTTTGGAAGCAGAGGTGCCATCGTAGAATGCCATCGGCGTATATTTCTTCACCATAAAGCCGGTGTATTCGCGTTGTCCGGGGATATTGTATGAGGGTTCAATCCCTTCGCCCCTGACGTCAATGATGGAAGCCGTTTTGCGGGCGTCGCCGGCTTCAAAGGCGTTCCATATCGCGGGATTCACAGGGCAGGCTCCCCATCCCTGTCCGTAGGGTGAAAAGCTGGTTTCGCGCATACCCATCATCACCAGCCAGCGGTTGCCGTCGAGATTGCCGTCATAGTCGTGGGTGGTATTGAATTTCTGTGCCAGCACTGTTTCGATATTTCCATCGCCGGCGTATGTGGTTTCAAACCTTAATTCGCCGTTTACCGGAGAGGAGGAAGCCGCAGGCCAAAGATTTTTAAATTCTTCCACCAAATCATATTCTCCGCTCGAGATAATATCTTCCAGGCCGGCAAGAGCTTCGGATGCGCTTATGCCCAAATCGTCGGCGCCATAATAGCCGGTATAGTACAAATAGACGCGAGCCAGCAGGGCTTTTGCCGCGTAAGAAGTGATGCGCCCGTCGTTTTGAGATGCATTGGCTTTGGGATAGGCATTGGCCGGGAGATTGTTGGCAGTAAATTTCAAATCTTCCACAATCAGCGCGTAGACTTCTTTAGGGTCGGCCTGGGGGATATTTTCTTCCGTAGGTTCTTCCAGCAGGGGAATATTTCCGAACATGCGTACCAGGTCGAAATATAGCAAGGCTCGCAAGGCGCGGGTTTCGCCTTCGATGCGGTTGCGGATGTTGTCATCGCCTTTCCAGTCTATCTGATCAAGTTTTTGAATCAGAGTATTACAGCGGAAAATACCGGCATAACCGTCAGTCCAGTTGATATTAAATAAACTCATCGTACTCGAGGAGAAAGAGATGTCGAAGCGGTCGATGGTCTGAAATTCCTTCGTGTCGTTGTTTCCCGTACCGCCGAAACATTCGTCGGCCATTACTTCCGAGGCCAGATAGAAAGCGTACCCTCCGTTGTTGGACGAAGTAGATTGCCAGCCGTCGTAGCAGGCGATTAAAGCCCGTTCGGCGTCGTCGATGGTTTTGTAATAATTTTCCGTAGTGACAGAAGTCAGAGGCTCTGTATCCAGGAAACTCTCCGAACAGGAGGTTAATATCATTCCGATACAGGCTAAAAGCAGTATATACTTATGCTTATTCATATTTTTTCAATTTATAATCGTGAATTAAAATTTAATGTTTGCGCCGACAAGAAAGGTCCTCGGACGCGGGTAATATCCCAAATCCACGCCGGACACCCAGCCATCCATGCCGTAGCCTATTTCGGGGTCCATGCCGTTGTATCGGGTAAAAGTGAATGCATTTTGAACCTGCACATATAATCTCACCTGGTTGACGTATTTGTTATCTGCCAGTTTGGAGAAATCATATCCCAGCGTAATATTGCTGATCCTGAGGAAATCGCCGTCGTGGATGTATAGATCCGAGAATTGCCAGTTGATATTTGTTTCGGTAACGCGGGGAATACGGTTTGAAGTCCCCTCTCCTGTCCAGCGTTGAAGAACGGAGGTGGTATAATTGCTCTTGACGTTGGTGTGGTTGCGGAGGGATTGCACGATTTCGTTGCCGGCCATTCCGGTTGCGTTCACAGAGAAGTCGAAGTTTTTGTATTCCAGTCCCAGACTTAGCCCGCAGGTAAAGTCAGGCAATCCGTTGCCAAGGTCTGTCTTGTCGAGGTCATTAATCATCCCGTCGTGGTTTTGGTCGACGTACTTCACGTCGCCCGGCCTGACGCCGGATTGAAGGATACCGTTGCCGGCGGCTCTCCATTCGGCTATTTCCTGTGCGTTCTGGAAGATGCCGCATGTCTGGTAGCCTCTGAAGTATCCGATGGCATATCCATCTTCAGCGCGGTAAAACTCTTCGGAATTATCATAGAGCATAGCTGTCTGTCCGTGGATAATACCAGGCTGGGTCGGGTCGGCGGTGGGGATTTTGCCTACTACGTTTTTGTTCCATGCGCCGTTGACGCCTACCGTATAATTCAGTCCGCCGATACGGTCGTTATAGTTTAAGGCAAGTTCCACGCCGGTATTTTTCACGTCGCCGCCATTTATATAAGGAGCGCCTGTGCCGACAGTCCCCAATATCGGAGCTACCACCAACCAGTCTTTGGTTGTTTTGATGTAAAAATCGGCGTTCACGCTTAGCTTGTTAATAAGGTGGGCGTCGAAACCGATATTGGTCTGTTCGGATGTTTCCCACTTCAGGTTTGCATTGGCGAGCCTGTCGGGATACGCTCCCCACTGATTTGCTTCAGCTCCTAATTCAGGTGTGCCGAAAATATAGTTGGTCGTTGTTGTTTTGATAGGCGCAGCGTATTGGAAGTCGTCAATATTCTGGTTGCCTACCTGTCCCCAACTTACGCGTAGTTTGAAATAATCCAATACGTCCGTCACCGAAGATGCAAAGTCTTCGGCTGTCACAATCCATCCGGCGGATACGGATGGGAAATATCCCCAGCGGTGTCCTTTGGCAAATTTGGAGGAGGCATCGGCTCTCAAAGTTGCGTTCAATAAATGCTTTTCCTTGTAATTATAGGATAAGCGTCCGAAGTAGGACAAACGCCGGTATATATTGGACGGACTTCCGGAGAGAGATTTCCCGTCGGAGGAAGTGTTTTCGGTATTATCGACAAAAGCATGTTGCCAGTCGTTAAACATAGGTTTCAAATCCCAGTTGCCGGCTCCCACGGAGGTTCCCTGATAGCGAATTGCTTCCATACCAACCAAAGCGTTCAGGGACTGGTCGGCATTTATATTCCAATCGTATCCGGCAGTATTGGTCCAGGTCATCGTGTGCCCTTTGCTCATGTTCTGGGAGACGGAAGTATGGGTGTCGTTGAAGGTATAAATCGAATAATGATACAGGGGTATCATTATACGGGCTGTCGTAGGGGTTGTTGTCGCTGTAAACAGGCGACAAGGGCGAAGTGGAGTAAGCGCCGCGCAAGGAGTTATTATACTGGTTGCCGACGGCAATCCCTTTGTTGCGGGTATATACAAAACTCACGTGTTCCCCAACCTTTAAGAAGTCGTCGTAGAGTTTATGTTCCGAATTGGTGCGGAAATTATAACGTTCGTAAAAGGAAACATCCGCTCCGCCTACAATCCCTTCCTGCGAAAGATAGCCCAGCGACAAATTATAGACCGAACTTGCCGAGCCGCCGGAGATACCCAGGTTATAGTTTTGCGTTGCGGCATTTTCCTTGAACATCTGTCCGATCCAGTCGGTGTCGATTAGCGTCGGATTTGCGCCGTTGGCATCCCAGGTATAAATATCCGGAAGCGCTTCGGGCGAAAAATCAAAGGCGGCGGAGCCTGAGTTTAGCGCCTGTTCGTTCATAATCGTCATGTACTGGCTTGCATTAAGCATTTTTGCCTTGCGAGCCACGTTTTGTACGCCATACCAGGCATCGAAAGAGACCTGCGTTTTCCCGGCTACGCCCGATTTGGTTGTCACAAGGACTACGCCATTGGCGGATTGAGAACCGTAAATTGCAGCGGAGGCTGCGTCTTTCAATACGTCGATTGATTCGATGTCGGAGGCATTAAGTGAAGCTATGTCGCCCTCTATCCCGTCGATGATGTAGAGAGGGCCTGAATTGCCTACCGTCCCCAAGCCGCGAATAGTCACCTTCATATCCGCGCCGGGCTGTCCCGAAGTAGAGAGAATCGAAACGCCCGGAGTAAGGCCCTGCAATGCCTGCAAGGGGCTTAGCGTATTCAGGCGACTTATTTCATTTCCCTTGACTTGTACGGACGCGCCGGTAATCAATTTCTTCTTCTGCACGCCGTAGCCTACCACTACCACTTCGTCCAGCCGCTGCGTGTCTTCGAGAAGTTGCACATTAATGACGGACCGGTTTCCTACGGCGATTTCCTGCGAGAGATAGCCGATGTAGGAAAATACGATGACCGCCTGCCCGGAGGGCGCTTGGAGAGTGTATTTACCGTCTACGTCGGTAATGCTGCCGATTGTGGTTCCTTTCACCTGCACATTCACGCCGATAAGCGTTTCGCCGTTGGCGTCCGCCACGGTTCCCGATACGGT
>JAISRY010000100.1 GCA_031273385.1 Tannerellaceae bacterium
GGTTCCGCCCCAGAGTTCTTCGGCGAGCTGCTGCACTTGGCTGTCACATGCGGGGTAATCCGAAAGGCTCGGGCTTTTTTCGGGCGGCAGTCCAATCACGGTAGCGCCGTCGCGCACCAGTCCGCCGATCTTTTCGAGCAGGGCGGGCGTCATGGTTTTCCAGCAGGGCAAGGCCAGCAGACGGTAAGTCGCGCCGCTGGGGAAAACGACCATGCCGTCCTTTACCGTTGCGCTGTACAGCAGGCTTGGCGGACAACCGTCGAAGTTGTAGCCTTTGCGGTCGGGCATGGCGGGGGTGGTGTATTCATACGCCGATTCGGGGGCGAGGAAGACGTGCGGCGCATTTTCGGGCGTGAGGTAGAGCACGTCGGCCACGGTGCGTCCCTGCTGCAAGAGGTACTGGCAACGCGCCACGTAGCGGTGGTAGGCATCGGAGAGATACCACCATGTCTGGTTGCGGTCCCAATGTACGCCATAAGGCCCCATGGTCATGCCGGGGCGCAGGTTGTCGGGTAGCGGTTGGTGCTGGAAGGTGTGATAGAAGAAGCGGTTGATGCCTGCGGCAAATGCCCATTCCCCCTGGTTCTTCATGGAAGCGGGATGCTGCGCCCAGTTGTCAACGGCGGTAAAGGATTCCGCCGGAACGACGGCTTGCCCGATCAGGTGGGAGATAGAGGCGCCCTCGCCGGGGCTGAACGCGGTGACGATATGCTGCCCGAGGCTCCAAAATTCGCACATCGGCACGTCGGCGGCGGCAGCCAATTCGAGGTCGGCGGCAGGGGTCATGTCGTAAGGCTCAATGGATAGCCCCAGTCCGTAACGGTGTGCATAGCGGCGGACGAAGCCGACATGGTTCTCGACGACCAGCTCCTGCATGGTTTGCCGCAAATCCCAGAGGAAACGTTCGCTCTCCTCGCGGCTTTGCACCATGACGCCGGCATAGGCCGGATAAAACGGCAACGGGTCGTACCCCCTGCGGCGGGTAAATTCTTCGCGGAAGCGAGGCGTCCAGTTCTGCGCACCCATTTCCCAACTGTCGATATGCAGCATGGAGAGGCCTCCTTCGGGTTTGGCTTTCTGGAAACCCGTGCGCTTGAACAGTGTTTCGGTAAATTGGTCGAAATGGGCTTGCATGGCTACCGTGTCGCACTTGTCGGCTTCAAAGCCCACGCCGGGTATGGGCGCCGGACGTGTCGCCGCGCCATTGTTGCGGCTGCCGAAGCGCATCACCGTCCATTTGCCCGCGGGGACGTCCCAGACCAACGAACCGTCGGCCTGCAGCTTGTCGGAAAGGTCGATGACGGCGCTCTTCTCTACGGCCTTATCGCCGTCTTGTGCAGCAAAGGCTTCGAAAACGGGCAGGAACTGCTTCACGCTGTCCGCCGAACTGAACGGACGGCGGTAGTAGAGGGCTTTCTCGTCGATCTCTTTCATATTGACGTAGGCATAGTCGTTTCCGGGCGTGCGGTCTGTACCGATTCGCGCGACATCCGCCGGAAAAGCCAGCACAGCGACATCTTCATAATACTCCTCCCACTGTTGCAGGGCGCTTGGCGTGAACGCCCATTCACCGAAAAACGGCTTGCGCGGGGCGGGCTTGGGGAGTTGTAGCGTCTGCTTCCCTGCGCCCTCGACATCCACCGAGGCGTGTACCAGGTGCTGCATGGACTGCTCCGGCTTGACCCACGGCCCGCCGCTCCCCGTCCAGCCCGGCCCGATACCCAGCGTGATGTAGATACCCAGGCGTTCGGATTCCGTCACGGCATGGGCGAAGAGGTCTTTCCATTCATCGCTGAGAAAGTCCACCTTTCCGCGCGGAACGCCGACGTTCACTTCAAGATAAATCACATGGCTGATGCCTACCTGTTTCATCGACTCCAAATCCTTGGTAATCCCCTCTTTCGAGATATTCCCATCCATAAAATACCAATAAACCCCAGGATGAGCCGAAACCGGCGGGTTCAAGAAGTTCTCCTCCAACGAGGAGAGGCTTGCGTCTTTACAGGAGAAAAAGAGACAAACCGTGAGAAAGAAAAATAATTTAGAATAATGTTTCATGGTATATAAGTATAATTTATTATCACTGTGCAAATGTAGCTATTTAATTTCTAAAAGCGGTACTCATCCTATCTTGCTCATCCCTTGATATGTTGTATTTGCTGGCGACCTGTTTCCAGTGCGAAACGGCATGGCCTGTATTTTTAATAATGTTAGCCGCTGCGTCGTTTTTTAACCTGAAAAAGGGCGCTACTTCGGCAGCTAAATCTAAATTCAAAGAATTGTCGTGTGCCGAGATATTCAATTTCAAACCCGTTCCCCATGGATTCGGATTGATATCATACGCCGGGGATAATACCCAACCGGCATTAGTCAATAAAAAACCATGGTTTCGTAAATGGTCATCCGTATTACTCACACAAATAGAAAACACGATGCGTTTGAATAATTCCTCCAAATCCTGGCTTACATTGGCGCTTTTGCGGATAATAAATTCGACGATTTCCAAATAACTGACGCCATCCTGAACATTCGTACCATCCGTATAGCCTAACAAGGTCATTACGGAAGCAAAATGGATGCGCTTGCCAAGAACATTCCTGTCAAAACGTTTCGTTAAAAAAGTATGGTACTTACCATAAAATGGTTCCGCCATCGCTTGAGCGACATGCAATCCGGCCATTTGTGCCAATTCGTTGGTAACCATCTCCCATGCCCCCATATCATAGAGATCGCCTTTGCTCGGGAATTTAGCAATCCAAAGAGAGCCGTTGGTATCCATTACGCCTGCTTTAGGCCTTGCCCCACCCAGGGAAGAGCCGGGCGCGAACAGCATATACAACCATTTCAACAGTTCGGCGTCGTTTTCTATCACCTCACTCTCTAACTGATAACTGGCTTGTTCGAGTTCCCGGATAGAAGTCCATGGAGGCGTTGAGAATTTGCGGTCGTTATTCATAAAAGCGCCCGTTGCCGTTTCCTTAAACCGCAGGCCACCCATGCGATGCTCGTCATATACACCCATTAAATAGTCTGATTCATTCAGCTTTTTTCGCGGACGATGTTCTATCCGGGCAAGGATAGACTCCCGCCTGTCCATCAATACTCTCCCCCATCTGTCCGGCGAAGAATCCAAAAATACGCCAAAATTACTTTTCTCATCACGCAGGTATTGATGCCCTGCATAGTGCCCCAGATCGGGGTCGATCTCTTGGGCAAAGTCCGATTGCAGCCATTGCTCGGCATACTCAAAAGAAAATATCTCTTTTCCACGAGCGTACGAAGAGCGTAAAGTTCCGACGAATTGAGGCATTTCGAGGCTTTCCCAATCGGCATAAACGACTATTTCTGTTGGCTCATTCATTGTTGTTTGCCGTTTTTTTCCTGGGCGCCCGTTTCTTCACTAATATCTCGGCATCCTGCAATTTCCGGCCGAGTACATCATCGGCAACCATATTCGATAAACCTTTCTCCAAACCCAACACAAAAAGTACTTGCGCATAATAGCCCATAGAAACGCCGGGTTCCCCCTTTTCTATCAGCCAAAGGGTGGAGCGGGAGATACCTGCACGTTCGGCAACCTGCTCAGCACTCAGTTTCCGGCGGAGCCGGGCCAGTTTGATGTCTTCGCCTAATTCTTCCAGAATCTTGGTAAGCCGAGGCAGTAAGGTGTACTTTAAACGCTTCATAATGTTTTATATTTTGCACAAATGTAGTCGTTTTGTCTTATATATCAAACATTATGCAAGATATTTATCGGCGATAACGATTGCCACGACGGAATCTGACTTCATCTTTCAGATCTTCCATTATATTGAATACGATAGGACAAACCGAATAAAAGTCTATCATTCCCCATAAACGAGAAATGAAGTCCTTTTTTTGTGTGTGAGGATACGTTCGACATTCCTGGGGGCGGATTTCATAAATACTGCACGATTTTCCATCAAGATAACGGCAAGGTAAGTGTTTAAAGGAAACGTCGCCAAACTCCCCTTTTTCGCAGTACCGATCCTGGTATTCCGCTGTTGAGATGCCCTCTAACCGGGCATATTGCTCTATTTCTTTCGGTTTAACCTCCGGCTTTAATACCGTACAACAATTCGCACATTGCCGGCAATCAATTGCACTGGTGATGTCACGATGCAAGCGGTGTACAATCTTATCCACATCATCATCGCATCCTTTCAGAAACGACCGGAATCGAATGTTTTCGTCTTCTCTAACCTTAGCAAGAGCCGCTATTTTAGACAAATCTGTTTCAATAAACTGTTTCATATTATCAACTATTCATTACTTAATTATTGCTTTGTTCTTTTAACGCTTTGATCGCCCTGTCGAAATCGCTTTCATATTGCAACATCTCTTTATGGCGGTATTCCTCAAATTCTTTGGTCGCTTTCTCGATGGCTTGCTTATGGGAAATCGTCCCGGCATCATTGAGTAAAGGGCGATTGCTGACCGACAACAAATGATCTAATTTATCAATCCATTGCTGCATCGTCATCGGTTTTTGTTCAATGGCTTGTAGCTCTGCGTAATCGAGATATTGGGATACTAACAAATTGAGTACTTGCAATTCTCGTTCCGATAAATAATTCTTTGCAATTTTGACGTCATCCCGCGTGATGTAATCACCCTTGAAATTAGTCATGCCCACCATCGGTTTGTTGGCATCTACTCTTTCGTAAATCACTTCTGCTGCCGTATGCTGGTGTGCGGCATAGTGCATTTTATTTTGCACGGTGGCGAAGAACATCCGGGTTATATTTGTCCGTGGGTCATAATCTATTGCTGTGGCATAAATATCGGTGACCTGCTGATACAGATTGCGTTCACTCGAACGAATATCCCTAATGCGTTGAAGTAATTCGCGGAAATACCGGTTGCCGTTCCCCTTGAGACGTTCATCGTCAAGGGTAAACCCTTTCTGAATATATTCGTGCAACCGCTGTGTCGCCCATTGGCGGAAGCGTGTAGCCACCTGCGATTTCACGCGATAGCCAACGGCGATAATCATGTCCAGATTGTAGTGTTCTATTTGCCGTTTGACGGAACGGTTGCCTTCCTGACGAACTATTAAGAAATTCTGAATAGTTCGATTTTCGACTAACTCACCATCTTCTAAAATGCTTTTAATGTGCATATTGATATTTGGCACGCTCGTGTCAAATAACTCTGCAATTTGAAACTGCGAAAGCCAAACGTCTTCGCCATCGAAACGGACATTGACGTTGGTTATGCCGTTATCATCCTGATATAAGACGAATTGGCCGCTATTTGGTTGTAATTGATTGTTGGGCATAATTTTACGAGTTAATAATTCTCCCTTAGCCATATCTCAAAGAACTTGTCGTATATGCTGTAATTGCCATCGAAGAAAGTGATAAAATCTTTCTCGAGTAGCCCTTTTATTGCAGACTGAACGGAGCTTGGTGAAGCCAGGGCGTATTTTTTTACAAATTCACCGGAGGTTATAGCCTTGGCGTTACCCTCTTTTGCAATGGCAACAAGTAGGTCTTTCTGCTTTTCAGGGAGGCGGAAGAGCGTTTCCTGGTAGTTGAACCTGTATGAATCCACCACCGATGCAATAGCCGGATCGATCATAGATTCGTCGCAGGTAGCTCCGATAGGCGTAAACGCAAAAAGCACATTGAGCGTCTTCTGCACATACCACGTCACGCCTCCGAATTTTTCATATACAATCCTGACTGTCTCCGGGGTAATGATTCTATCCGCTTTTTTGAAATGGTTACAAGCAAAATCCATGTATTTTTCTATCTCTATGCTGTCAAGGTGCATCATCGAAACACTTTGATAGAATGGCCGGGATGCACTCAAAAACATATTTCCCATCGTGTGACGCTGACTGCCTGCAAATATAAAGCGAGCATTATTGCAGTGTTGGATGTGTGTTCTGAGCAGGGCTTCCACGTTCTTTTCGGGGTAATTCGTTATCTGCTGAAATTCGGCAATGGCAACAATACAGGGCTTATTTGCCTTTGCAAGATAGTTGAAAATCTCATCAAGTGTAGTTACCTTCCCAAAAGGTTTAAGGCTTTCAAGAATAACCTTACTCAGAGAGAAGATAAAATCACGCAGCGATTTAGTCGCATAAATATCAACGAAGAAAGTATAATACTCTTTCGAAAACGCTTTCGAATGGAAACAGTGTTGGATCAACCCCGTTTTGCCCATCCTGCGTGTAGAGATAATGGCAAGGTTATTCCCGTTCACTATTTCCCGAATCAATTGTTTACTTTCCGTCTCTCTGTCACAAAAGTAATCGGCCGATACATATCCGCCGGTTATAAAAGGATTATTTATTCTCGTCATCGCCTGCTAGATTTATCAATACGCGAATGTAATTATTATTTTCCAATAATCATGCTCTGGTAAAGTAACTTCATTATTTCCCGATGCAGAAGCGGGAAAAGATGGTGTTTAGTATTTCGTCGTTGCTGATGTGGCCGGTGATTTCGCCGATGTAGTGGATACATTCGCGGATGTCTTGGCTCAGGAGGTCGCCGGAGATGTTTTGGGCGATGCCGTCGATGACGCGCAGCAGGGCGGCGTGGGCATGGGTCAGGGCTTCGTAGTGGCGGACGTTGGTGACGATTACGTCGCCGGGGCGGATATCGGGGATGGCGGCGGCTTCTACGAGGCGTTGTTTCAGGAGGTCGATATGGCCTGGCTGTTTGGCGGAGATGTAGAGGCGGTCGGCGGTGATGTCCGGTAGTAGCCGGCGTTTGCTTTCCAGTTCGGCGGGCGAGAGCAGGTCGGATTTGTTGAACAGCAGGATGGTTTTCTTTCCCTCGAGACGGGGGACGATGACTTGCGCCAGGGCTTCCGTCAGGGCGGGAGAGGTGGTAAGGTCGATCATCCACAGTACGACGGAGGCCTGTTGCAGTTTCCGGAACGTGCGTTCGATCCCGAGGTTTTCGATGGTGTCGGTCGTTTCGCGTATGCCGGCTGTGTCGATGAACCGGAAAGTGATGCCGGAAAGATTGATGGTGTCTTCGATCACGTCGCGGGTGGTACCGTGGATATCGGATACGATCGCGCGTTCTTCGCCGAGCAGCAGGTTGAGCAACGTGGATTTCCCGGCATT
>JAISRY010000134.1 GCA_031273385.1 Tannerellaceae bacterium
AATATCACCAAAGACCTGACGGCCTCATTAGACCTGAATATGGATGTCAGGGACGATATGAAGCCCTATTGGGTGAACGACAGGGGCAGGGACAATATGGCCGATTATTTCAATATGTATGTGCTCTATACCCCCGGTATGCGCCCGTCGTATATCAACGGCTTGCCGGTCGGCAACGATATGTCGGTCAATTTCATGCAAATGCTCAACGACGAATACGGCTACCACAACAGGAAATATTACAACTACGAAGCCAATATCGCCCTGCGGTATAACGTCCCCGTCGTTCCCGGATTAAGCCTCAAGCTGATGTATAACAACTATGACCGGCATAATTTCACGAAAATATTCACCGTCCCCTACACCCGGTATATTTTCAAAACGACAGGCGAGCACGGCCATATCCTGACCGATGAGGTGGATCGAACCGACATTGTCTCCACCAATGGGAATTTCCTGAGCGAAGAATACAAGAAGACAAGGAATTACCAGATGAATGCGTTTATCAATTACGACAGGACTTTTGGAAAACACGACATCAGCGCAGTCCTGCTGTTTGAACAGTCGGAAGGGAATATCGACCAGTTTTCCGCACAGGTCAGGAATTACGTAACCAGTATCGTCGACCAGTTGTCGTTCGGGAGCAAAGACCCCAACGACTTTTCCATTGGAGGGTCGGGTTCGGAAACGGCGCGCCAGTCTTATGCAGGGCGTATACACTATGGATATGCGGATAAATACCTCATGGAGGTATCCATGCGGTATGACGGATCCATCGTTTTCGCGAAAACGGGAAGATGGGGGTTCTTCCCGTCGGCATCCGCGGCATGGCGTATCTCGGAAGAGCGCTTTTTCAAGGATAACGTGAAGTTTATCAGCAACCTGAAGCTCCGGGGATCCGTCGGATCGCTGGGGAACGACAGGGATGCCAACGGCGATCCTTTCTACTGGCAATGGCTGCAACTCTATGGCTATTCAACAGGCGCACAATACGGGAACTCCGCCATGGGGATTATGCCGGGCGTCACCCCGAATGTGGAGATTACATGGGAAAAATCCGTCACATGGAACGGCGGGCTGGATGCCGGATTCATGGACAACCGCCTGACGCTCGGTGTGGATGTGTTCAAAAAGCATACCTACGACATTCTGGGCTCCCGCATCAACACATTGCCATCCACCTTTGGCGGCTCGATGCCTGCTGAAAATTACGGCGTTGTCGATTCCAAGGGTTATGAAGTGGAAGCGGCCTATACGAACCGGATAGGGAAAGATTTCCTCTGGCGCGTAGCCGGAAATATTTCGTATTCCACCAACAAGTTGGTTAAACGGGATGAGGCGGAAAATATTCCGGCATACCTGTCGGGAATCGGCTACCATACCGACCGCAGCAGGGGGTATATATTTACCGACCTTATCCGCACGCAGGCAGACCTCGACGCGTTGCCGGAAGGCTATACCATCAACGGCGCCAAGCCGCAACTCGGCATGATGAATTACAAGGATATACGCGGCGTCACGTCGGACGAACCCGACGGCAAAATCACCAGCGAAGACCAGGACTGGATCATGAACCATACCACACCGCCCATTTCGTATGGGTTTTCACTCGGCGGAAGCTGGAAAGGATGGGAGCTGAACCTGTTTTTCCAGGGTGTCTCAGGGCATACCTCCGCCATATCCTACAGGGATCAAAATTCGCGGGTATCCAAAAAGAACCTTGCCGTATGGACGGATCACTGGACGCCGGAGAATACGGATGCCGTCTATCCGCGTGCAGAAAGGCCTAACTCGGCCTCCTATCCGGTATCTACGTTCTGGACAAGGGACGCCTCGTTCCTGCGCCTGAAAAACCTGGATCTGTCCTACACGTTTCAGAAGCCCGTATTATCGGCGCTGGGCGTTTCGCAGTTACGGATTTTCCTGACGGGATCCAACCTGTTCCTGCTGGAAGACCATGTGAAGATATACGACCCTGAAACGAGTGATACCATGTCTTACCCCATTATGAGAAGTTATTCAATGGGCGTAAGCCTTAGTTTTTAATCTTAAAAAAATGAAGAATATGAATAAGATAACCTGTTTAGCAGTAGTTTTCCCGTGCTGGTTACTTCTCTGCATGGGATGTTCGGATGTGCTGGATGAAAAAAAGGAACTGAACAGCATTTCGGACAAGGATGTCTGGGCGAACCCCAAATACGCCACCGCATACCTGGATGCTTTACACGCGACCAATATTCCCGGATGGGACTACTCGAACTCTTCGGATTGCGACGAAGCAGGCCCCGACCGCGGCGTGAGCGGGCATTTATTCGGGCAATTGACCAGCAACTCCGTCAACACATGGCCATACTCGAATATACGGAATATTTGCCTCTTCCTGGAGGGGATTGACCAGACCTCATCGTTTGATGGAGACATCCGCGACCGGCTCAGAGCGCAGGCGTTGGTGATCCGTGCATGGGTCTATTTCTCCATGGTACGGTTATACGGCGGCGTACCGATGATCCTCAACAGTCAGAAACTATCGGACGACCTGTATGTCACACGTACCAAGACGTCCGAATGTATCCGTTTGATCATCAAAGACCTGGATGACGCTATCGCGGTCTCCGACGCCAATTTCCCCTACACATGGACGGGAGACGATGCCGGGCGTATCACCAAAGCGGCGGCGCTTGCCCTGAAAGGACGCATCTTGCTCTACTGGGCAAGCCCGCAGTTCAACCCCACCAACCTGCAGGATCGCTGGCAAGCGGCTTACGACGCCAACAAAGAGGCCAAAGAGTTGCTGGAACAACATGGGTACGGGCTGTATGAAAGTTTTTCAAACGTCTGGTTTGACGAGATGAACAAGGAGGCCGTATTTGTAAAGCGGTATCAACACCCGAATATGGCCCATTCATGGGAAGCGGGAACCCGCCCGTATGAATCCTATCTCCAACTCTCCGGATTTAACAAGCCGACATGGGAACTGGCATCCTCTTTCCCGATGATCACCGGTGAACCGGTCACTGAATCGGCCGTTTACGATGATGTATTGTTCTGGAAGAACCGCGATCCGCGTTTTGCCGCAACCATCGTATGGAACAGCTGTATCTACGACCTGTACGGCTCGTCAGGAAGAAGGCAATGGACGTATAATGAGAGCAGTAACCCGTCGTCTACCTATATGTATTGCCGGAAAGCGATCCATGAAGAATATACGACACAGCAGGCTTCAGCCGGGTACAACAGTGGCGACTGGATCGAAATCCGTTTTGCCGAAGTGCTGATGAACTACGCCGAATGTGCCGCCGAAACAGGGAAAAACGATGAAGCCTACGACGTATTGAAACAGAGACGGAACCGGGCGGGCATTATTGCCGGAAGCAATGGCCTGTACGGACTGAAAGCGAACATGTCGAAAGAGGAGATGATCAGCGCCGTTATGCTGGAACGGAAAATCGAATTTGCCTTTGAGGGGAAACGTTTCTGGGATTTGCGCCGCCGCCGGCTGTTCGCTTCGGAGCTGAACGGCAAACAGCGTCACGGCCGGTTGCCGAAACTGAACATCCCCATGGAAGAGTTCAACGAGATAAGGGACGAAGTGAACTTCTACGATGATTACGGCCAGTATTTCACCGATGAAATCGTACAGATCGACAATGTCTACACGATAAATTTCTTGGACAACTACTATTTCTACGCCATCCCCAACTCCCACCTGGAAACCAATTCCAACCTGGAACAGACCCAAGGATGGGAAAACGGCGCCTTTAATCCGCTGGAATAAGTAATTATCAAAAAGAGAGATGACCCTTACTACTGTTTTCGGGACTCTGCAATTTGGAAAAGTATGCATACTCTTTCGGAAAAGGATGCATACTTTTTCGGGAAAGTATGCATACTCTTCCCAAAAAGGATGCACTCTGGATTGCCGACGCTACGTTTTTAATGACGACGAATTACAATCGCCTAAAAATCAAATAGTATCAATGATTGCATTTAAAATGATTAAATTTTGCAAGGCTTACATCCCGTTAGGGATGTATCGCTCGGTAGAAAGGAATGCGCCTCTCCAATCCCTACATCCTGTTAAGGATGCATCCCTGACAGGATGCAGAAACAGCGATGGCATCTTTTTTCTACCGAGCGAGGCATTCCTAACGGAATGCCACATGGGGATAATGTAGGGGCAGACCTGTGTGTCTGCCCTTATCTTATCCGTGGTCAGGGCAGACACACAGGTCTGCCCCTACATTCGTTTGTGGATCAAGACGTTGCAAGCAACGTCTAAGTTGTACGAGTCGTGTCTTTAGTCTTCGCTCCATCCGGTGTAGCGGTAGCCCTCTACGGTGTAGGTTTTGCCGGGGAAACGGGAGTTGGTGAAGGTAAAGGATATGGCGTCGGCTTGTGTGCCTGAGGGGGTTTTTATGCCTTTCAGGACGACTTTGCCGTCTGTGACGGAGAATGTCGTCGTTGATGTGGCGACATTTCCCGCCAGGTTCTCGATGTTGCTGCCCGAAAAGGTCAGCGATTTGAGGTCGCAATTGATCTTTCCGTTGATGGCATACGCATTGGCCGGATTGAGGTAGTATTCCCCTGTGCGGATCCAGCATTGCGTGGTAGAACCGTCGGAGGTATTGTACAGGTGGCCATAGTTTCTATATACTACGCTATCGCTCTCGTCCGTTACGGTTATTCTATACATGCCGCCCAGAGGGTGGATGGATGAATAGTCGATTTCATAATCGCCGTAGGTTTCACAAGAGGCCATCCCTACGAAAGCGACGAACAGGCAAAGGATATATTTAATCTGTCTCATATTTTTTATCTGTATTACTATTAATGGATGTTTACTTGCCATTCTCTACTTGCCACCACAGGGGCTCCTGCAGGGGTTTTGTCTTTGGCGCATTTGTGTTGTAGGAAGACGATGCCGCCGGCACAAGCAGGCGGCGGGGCAGTTCGCGCGGCTGAAGTACGGTCGTACCGGGATTGACCAGCGTACCGAGTTCATACCCGGGCGTAAGTCCCGGCGCCGTGTTGCTGACACGTACCGTGTTGGCGTCACTGATTCCCGGAATACCGGTACGGTTACGATCCATCCAGCTATCCCACGAATTGGCTTTCGCCCCGGCTACCCATTTTTGGATCAGGATACATTTCAGCATCGCATCCAGTGACGAGCTGTCAAAGGCATAAGCGCCACCGCTACCGATAAACGGCGTAGCATCGTAACCCCAACGTTCAAAGGCTTTTGTCACCCCTTTGTCGTAAGCCGCTTTCGCTGCGCCGGCATTGTTCAAACGCGCCTCGGCTTCGGCTACCTGAAAGGCGGCTTCGGCGGCATTCATCAGGTAAACGGGGTCGCTAAAGGCCTGTTTATACCGTGATGACTTGACGAGGGGTACCGCTTCGTCGTCCCCGCCGGTGGTGGGAGGCTTTATGCCGCACGGCAGCCCGCCGAACATCTCGCGGTATGTCAGCGTTTCCCCGTCATTGATCGCCGCCTCCGCTTCCGCCGTCAGCTCATAAATCCGTTCGATACGCGGATCGTTATAGGCCAGCAGAAATTCGAGGAACGTATGGCAGGCGCGGATATTTTCGCGCGTATTCAACTGCCGGATATTCGCCTCGTAGAGCGGGTTCCCCTTGTTCGTCGCATCTTCAAAGGCGGTAAAGGCGCAGTCCTCTTCCAATAAACCGCCGGCGGCCAACAGAGAGGCAATTTCCGAACGGTTGGCTTCAAAGTCGCGCATAAGCAGTTTCAGTTTCAGGCTTTTGGCAAAGGCGACCCACTTGTCGATGTTCCCGTTGAAAAAGTAATCCTCGACCGTCACCGTCGGGTTGGAGCCGCCTTTGGCGTCGCCTGCCTTGGCAATGGCCTCATTCAGAAAGGCGATGATACCCGGATAGACGACCGTCCGGCTGTCGTCGTATTTGGGTTGTGGGAACTCGGCTGCCCGCACCGCCTCGGTAAAGGGGATATCGCCGTAGAAATCGGTCAGGATATGGTAGTTATAGGCGGTCAGGACTTTCGCCATGACCCAGTAATTCCATGCGCCCTGCTCTTCCGCCAGCTGAAGCACGATCTTCAGGTCGGGCAGCGTATTGGCGTAGGCATTTGTCCAGAAAGCGTTGTATGAAGCCGCCGTCAGGCTGTAATTTACCGTCGTATTATACTGGTTGGTCGAATTACCCTGCGTCACATATTGCGACCACAAATCACCGACCAACTGCCCGTTAAGCCCCCATTGGGCGACGGTCGTTGCGCCTGCCGAGGGGAGTAGCGTGGAGAGCGTCGCCTCCGTAGGATAGTTCGGGTTATCATTGACGTTTAAATAATCATCGCAGGAGATAGCCGATACGCTCAACAATACCGCTATAAGCCCTGTATATAGTACATTCTTCTTTTTCATATTCGTTTTCTTTTTTAGATTAGAACTCAATCTTTACTGATCCCCCGATATTACGTATGGAGGCTGCACTGGTTGTTTCGCCAAATTCCGACGTCAGGTCGTTCCCCAGGTTAGACACTTCGGGGTCGATATAGTTGTTCTTCTTCGGTGTGAACAGGAGCAGGTTACGCCCGATAAGGCTGACCGTCACTTTGCTGAGAGGGGTAGAGGCCAACGCCTTTTTCGGTACGTCGTACGAAAGCGTGATCTCCCTGAGTTTGAAGAAATCTTTCGGCAAAATGAAATTCCGCCGCAACAGGGGGTTATAGGAATAGTTCCCCATGACATTGCTCATCTCGCCGGTCGTCGCCGGAATATTGTTCTCGACATACTGCCCGTTGACGATTTTCACGGAATGGGGGAATACGAACGAGTTGCGCTCGTTGTATACGGTCTGCGTGGAGTTACCGTTGAAGTGGCTGATATAAGCGGTATTCGACGCCATATAGCCGCCCTTGTGCCAGTCGCCGACGACCGTAAGCCGGAAATCCTTATAGGCCAGGGAGGTGTTCAGCCCCAGCATAAAGTCGGGCTGCGACGCTCCGATCACCTCTTTCTTCGTATTGTCGATCATCGGAAACCCGTTGTTATTCACAATCATATAGCCATAATAAGGGCTATCCTTGTCTTCCACACGGGCAATCGCCGGTATCTGGAATACGCCGACAGGCTCCCCCTCCCGCATCTGGTACTGTATATCGCGCCATACAACAGCCTGGTAGCCATCCTTGTCGACGCCATCCCAGAGTTTGACCACCTTGCCGCGGTTGCGCGTAAACGTCGCGCCAATTTCCCAATCCCAGTCCTTTGTACGCACCGGCGTAACGCTAAGCAGGGCTTCAATTCCCTTGTTCTCAAGCTGGGCGACGTTACGCGTTTCCGACGTATAACCGGTTTCGGGAGGCAAAACCGCCGATATGATCTGGTCTTTGGTCTGCTTGTTGTAATAGGCCAGGTCTACGCGGATGCGGTTCCCGAGGAAGTTACCCGAAACGCCAAGCTCGTATTCGGTCGTCATTTCGGGCTTCAATACCTGGCTGGGCAGCCGGTTGTTTTCGCTCAAGCCCGATACGCCTCCGATAGGCAGGCGGGTATAGTAGAACGTACTGCCGGTCAGAGGGGTAAACCATGTCGACGTCCGGTATACATCCGCGTCGTTACCCGTTTGCCCGACGGCTATACGTACTTTCAGGAAGTCGACCTGGCAGTCTTTCAGCGAGGGCAGCAGTTCGCTCAGGATCAGCGAAGCGTTGACGCCGCCATAGAAGTAGCTGTTATTCCCCTGCGGAAGCGTCGACGACCAGTCGTTACGCGCCGAGAGGTTCAGGTAGACATAGTTCCTAAACCCGACTTCAGCCTGTGCGAACAGCCCGATCAAACGGCGTTGTTCCCTGTTCTGTTCCGATACGGCCGCCGAAGAGGTATTCTGCACATGATACCATCCGGGAACGTCCAGCCCGTTGACGTAGGCGCCCATAGCCGCGTATGTCCGCTGGTTCAGGTTCCACCCCGCGATACCGCCGAAGTTGAAATCGCCCACCCTGTAATCGGCTGACAGGAAAGCGGTCGCATCAATCTGGCCGTTGTTGTAGCGGTAGTTGGAATAATAGCCGTTTTTTGGCGTAACGCCTCCCAGATCGCTGTAAGAACCCTTGGAGAAAGCTGTTTTCGCGTTGATATTTTCCGATCCGTAGTTCAGGAAGTCGCCCCCTAAACGCCCGGTCGCTTTCAGCCCTTTCAGGATATCGTACGACATCTCGATCTTCCCGTAGATATGGTTATCCTGATACAGGTAGTAGTTGTTATCAATCATCCAGTAGGGGTTCGTCGCATAAAAGGTGTAATAGTTGTCGAGGTTATACCGTTCGTCGTTGTAGTCTTTCATGACCGAATAATCGACGTCCACGGCGTGTTGCAACAGCTCCATCTCCATTCCCTGCGTACGGCGGATATCCTTACGGGCATAATTCACCGCCATGTCAAAAGAAAATTTATCCACCTTTGCATTCCCGCGCAACGAGAAGGTATTACGGGCGTAGGTATCGCCGTCGTTAGGCAGGATACCGGTGGAGGCCAGGTTGCCGTAGGAGGCGTACAGCCCTAATTTATCCGTCCCGTAGCGCACGGATACCGAATTGTTCATCTCCGTACCTGTCTGGTAAAAGTTGCGGATATTGTTCTTCACATACGAGAATGGCTTTTCCATGGCCGGCTTCAGGTTTTTCGATCCCCATTCGTGCATTCTCCCGTCCAGGCGCGGGCCCCACGAGCCGTTTTCCGCACGGTCCCAGCTTCCCCAGCCCTGGCCGAAAAGGCCTTGCGTCTGCATCACACGCAACACATTGGAGGCGGAAAAGGCGCCGTCGTAAGAGACGGTCAGTTTTTCGTCCTTAGCCCGCCTGGTGGTAATCATGATGACGCCGTTCGAGGCGCGCGAACCGTAAAGGGCTGTTGCCGAAGCGCCTTTCAGGACGGTGACCGACTCGACGTCTTCGGAATTAATGTCGTTCGCCGAGTTGCCGAAATCGGCAGAATTGCTCCCGATACGGCTGTTGGTGATGGGAACGCCATCGACGACATACAGCGGCTGGTTGCTGTTGAACGAGGAGATCCCACGGATAATCACTTTCTGCGACGTTCCGGCAGGGCCTGCGCCGGAGATATTCACCCCGGCCATCTTACCGCTAAGCCCCTCCATGACCGACCCTGATTTGGCGGCCACCAAGTCGTCCGCACCGACCGTACTGGCGGCATAACCCAGAATCTTTTCGTCTTTCCTGATCCCCAAAGCCGCCACAACCACTTCGCCCAACTGGTGTACGTCGGGTTGCAGCACGATGTTTAAAACAGGCTTTACAGCCACCTCCTGAGGAATCATCCCCACATACGAAACGGCCAATGTTTTAGCGTTTTCCGGGACTTCCAGGGAGAAATTCCCGTCGATGTCGGTGACCGTTCCCGTCGTCGTCCCTTTCACAAAAATAGATGCTCCAATAACCGGCTCGCTGTCTTCGGCATAGATAACCGTCCCCGTCACTTTGACGCTCTGAGCCATCACAAATCCTACGCTTGTCACAAAGCATAGTAAAAGATAAATCAATCTTCTTCCCATAAAAACTCTTTTAATTTTTCATTAAACACACTATAATCCGGGCACAAACATAAAGAAATTATTATATTTTTTCTATTCTTAACATGAAATGAGAAACAAAAAATCACCCCAGTTACAAAAAACGACACTTTTACACGCCAAAAAGGGAATCTGTCTCCTTTCACGTTGTACAGGTCGTATGTTTAAAAACCCTATACGATAACAGAGGAGTTTTCTTTGGGTGCATTTGACGGAGGGTCGATTTTCAATTCAAATTGCCGCTATTTTATTTCAAAGAGCCTTTAAGCCCGGAGGGCTTAAGAGATAAGTGATGAAAAATATATAACTTATAATGACGACGAATCGCAATCGCCTGAAAATCAAATAGCATCCGTCATTGCGAACGCAGTGAAGCAATCCAGATGTGTGTCTATGTGTCGCACTCCTGGATTGCTTCACTGCGTTCGCAATGACGGGTACTAAACGTTGATTTTCACACGATTATGATTCGTCGTCATTTCCCCTTTTTGATAAACGCAGTTTATTGGGTACTCGCAATGACGGATACTATTTGATTTTCAGGTAATTGTGATTCGTCGTCATTATAAGTTATATATTTTTTATCACTCAGAATTGCAGTAACAGCTCGTCGCGCTCCTTCATGTCAACGGTCAGCAAGCCGTCTATCACCGGCAGGGAGATGGACTTCTGGTTGACCTTGATATTCAGGTTTGCCGCATGGGCGGGCAGGAGAATACGGAATGTCCCGCCGACATCCGCTTTTAGCGTCGCTTCCGTCAATCGTCCGTCCGACCATTTGGCGGAAGCTTCTGCTCCCCCGCGCACTTTCAACCCTTTGAAGCTACCCCTCTTCCATGCCGCAGGCAGCGCCGGAAGAAACTCGACCTTACCGGTATGGCTTTGGATCAGCATCTCGGCTATGCCGGCGCAAGCGCCGAAGTTCCCGTCGATCTGGAAAGGGGGATGCCCGCAGAAAAGATTCGGATAGCTCCCTCCCTCGGAGACATAGTCGACATCCTTTTTCAGGCAGGGATAGAGGAGGTTTTCAAGGAGCGTGTTGGCATGGTCGCCGTCGTGCAGGCGCGCCCAGAAATTGACTTTCCACGCCATCGACCAGCCGGTGCTGATGTCTCCGCGGGCATAGAGCGTCTGACGGGCGGCTTCGGCCAGCTCGGGCGTCTCGGCGGTTATTTCGTTGCTTGGGTGCAGGCCGTAGAGGTGCGACACATGGCGGTGGTGCGGCTCCGCCTCTTCGTAGGGGAGCAGCCACTCCATGATACGCCCGTCCTTTCCGATGGTGGTCGGCATCAGGCGATCCCGTTTGGCGGCCAGCTCTTTCGACAGCCCGGCGTCGACGCCCAGGATACCGGCGGCCTCGATGACGTTGCCGAAGAGTTCGCGCAGGATCTGGTTGTCCATCGTCGAACCGGCGCAGATACTGGCATGGCGGCCGTTGGGGAGTTTAAAGGCATTCTCGGGGGAGGTGGTCGGCGCGGTGACCAGGTAATGGCTTCGCGGATCTTCCACCAGCATGTCGACAAAGAAAAGCGCCGCCCCTTTCATCACCGGGTAGACCTCTTTCAGGTACTCCCTGTCCATGGTATAGAGGTAATGCATGTAGAGGTGTTCGCAGAGCCAGGCGGCGGAGGTGTTGGTCGATCCCCAGGAGGGATGTTCGCCCGGGGCGGTAAATTCCCAGGGATTACCCAGGATATGCGTCACCCAGCCGCGGGCGTTATAAAATACCCTGGCTGTCCGTTCGCCGCTCGCCACCTGTTTCTTTGTCCATTCGATCATCGGCAGGTGCAGTTCCGGGAGGTTGGTGACTTCGGCCGGCCAGAGGTTCATCTGCAGGTTGATGTTCAGGTGGTAATCGCCGTTCCATGGCGTCTGTATCGTATTGCACCAGAGGCCCTGTAGATTGGGAGGAAGCAGGCCGGGGCGCGTGGAGGAGATCAGCAGGTAGCGGCCAAACTGGAAATAGAGCGCCGGCAGCCCGGGGTCGTTCCTGTCGGTAACGAAAGCGGCCAGCCGTTCGTCCATCGGCAGATCCTCTTTCCCCGTCCGCCCCAGGTCGAGGCTTACGCGGTCGAACAGCTTCCCGTAGGCCGTCGTATGTTCTTTCTTGAGCGAAAGATAGGCTTTCTTCTCCGATGCAGCCAGGAGGGAGGTGATTTGGGATTCAACGTCCGGCGAGAAGTAATCGGTCGCCATGCTCACCAGCACAACCGCTTCCGACGCATCCCGGACGGAAAGCCTGTCGTCCGACGGGCTGACCGTTCCACCCTTGGGCAATACCACCCTGACGCGCAGGCCGTAGCGCATCCCTTTTCCGTCTGTCCCGTTCGTCAGTTGCCCGCGCATCACCAGATCCGTCCCCTCCACCGCGACGGCGTAACATTCCGGACGATCCGCACCGAGGGAGAAGTTCAGCGCCTTGTCGACGTCGGCCGTCAGGCGTATCACCCCCACGTCGCCGGAGAAAGAGGTAAAGGCCTCCCGCCGGTAATTGACCATTCCCTTTTTAAAGGTGACGGAGGCGACGGCGTCGTCCAGGCGGAGCTCCCGGCGGTAGGCCGTCACGGGGCCTTTCCCGTCCGTATAGGTATAATCCAGCGTCAGGTTGCCCAGGATCTGGTAGCTGCCGTACGGATGCTTCGCCCCCTGTCCATGGCCGCTGCCTGCGCCTTTGCAGACGAATGTGCGGTAGATCAACTGCTGCGCCTCATCGTTCCGCCCCTCGAACAGCAACTGGCGGATCTCCGGCAACGACCTGGCGGCCTCCGGATTGTCCGTATCCTGTTTACTCCCCGACCAGAGGGATATCTCATTCAGCACAATGACCTCTTTCTCTACTCCCCCGTCGGGCATCATCCCCAGCCGCCCGTTCCCAAGCGGAAAGGCCTCTTCCCACACCGTAGCGGGCGCATTGAAATGGTAGGCCAGCGACTTCTCGTTCTTCACATCCGGCAGACTGCATCCCGCCAGCAAAACAAATGACAATAAAAGATAGCGTGTTTTCATATTGGTATTCCTTATTATATAGATTACATTTCTTATATGGACTAAAAACGTTGCATGTCGCATAATTTCCGGTAATAGCCGCCAAGGGAAAAGAGCGCTTCATGGCCGCCGCGTTCGACGATCTCCCCCTCGTGCATCACGCAGATCTCATCCGCATTACGGATGGTGGAGAGGCGGTGGGCGATGACGATCGTCGTGCGGTTCTTCATCAGGTTCTCCAACGCCTCCTGCACCAGCCGCTCCGACCCGGTGTCCAACGCCGAAGTAGCCTCGTCGAGGATCAGTATCGGCGGGTTCTTCAGTATCGCCCGTGCAATGCTGATGCGCTGCCGTTGCCCGCCGGAAAGTTTACCGCCGCGATCCCCTATATTCGTCTGGTATCCCTCTTCCGAGGCCATGATGAAATCGTGCGCATTGGCGATACGGGCAGCCTCTTCCACCTGCTCCGGCGTCGCCTGTTCGACGCCAAAGGCGATATTATTATAGAATGTATCGTTAAAGAGGATAGCCTCCTGGTTGACGTTCCCCATCAGGGCGCGCAGGTCATGCAGCGTCACCTCCCTGACATCGACGCCGTCGATCGTTATCTTTCCTTTGGCCACATCATAAAAGCGGGGAAGCAAATCGACCAGCGTACTTTTCCCCGAACCGGATTGGCCGACCAGCGCGACGGTCTTCCCCTTTTCGATGACGAGGTCAATCCCTTTCAATACCCACTCCTGGTTGTACTTGAACCATACGTCGTGGTATACGATCCGCTCTTTCATGACGGCCTTTACCGGATGGAGAGGGTCGTTCACCGTACTTTCCGCCATCAGGATCTTGTCGATACGTTCCATCGACGCCAGCCCCTTTTGAACGGAATAGGACGCTTTACTCAAATCTTTCGCGGGGTTGATGATGCTGTAAAAGATCACCAGGTAGAAGATAAAGGTCGGGGCGTCGATCGTACTGTTGTCGTTCAGGATCAGGCCGCCTCCATACCACAAGACGATGGCGATCGTCACCGTCCCCAGGAACTCGCTCATGGGATGCGCCATCTGCTGGCGGCGGTAGACCTTGTTGGTCGTCCGGCGGAACGCCTCATTGCTTTTCTCGAAACGATCCTGTATCTTCTTCTCGGCATTGAACGCCTTGATCACACGCAGCCCGCTCAGCGTCTCCTCGATCTGGCTCATCAGGTATCCCCACTGCCCCTGTCCCAGCAACGATCTCCGTTTCAGCTTCTTCCCCACCTGCCCCATGATATAACCGGCGACGGGAAGCAGGATCATGACAAACAGCGTCAGCTGCCAACTGATAATGAACATCCCCACGAGGTAGATCAGAATCATAATCGGGTTCTTAAACAGCATATCCAGCGAACTCATAATCGAGGCCTCTATCTCGTTCACATCGCCCGATACGCGCGCGATGATATCCCCTTTCCGCTCTTCGGAGAAAAAGCCCAACGGCAAACGGGTTATTTTCTGGTTGATTTGATTGCGTATATCCCGCACCACGCCTGTACGTATAGGGATCATCGTGTAGAACGCCATATACATGGACACGACTTTGAGGAACGTCATCCCGATCAGGAAAACGCCCAGTATAATCAGGGTGAAAGAGCCGCCGCGCGTCTCGATCAGGTGGCTCACATACCAGAAAAAGTTTTCCTGCACCACGCCGGGCAACTCTTTCCAGGCCTCCCAGTTTGCGGGAGGAAATTCCCATGGGATATAGGTATATACCTTATCGGTCACCTTAAAGAGGATCTGCAGGATAGGGATAATCAGGGCAAAGGCAAAAAGGTTGAGGATAGCCGACAGGACATTGAATACGATATTCATGACCAGGTAGCTTTTGTAGGGGGGCACGAAGCGCCTCAGGATACGAAGAAAATCTTTCATGTACGCAACCGATTATATTGAGGGCGCAAGGTAGTCATTTTTCCGGAGTTATTCAAGAGTTGAGAATTGAGAGGCTCTGAGTTGAGAATTGAGAATTGAGAGTTGAGAGTTGGGAGGCTCTCGTAGAGAGCTAACATAGCTAGGCAAAGGCGAGTGGAGAATTGAGAGTGGAGAATTGGCATGCTCTCGGAGAGAGCTAACATAGCTAGGCAGTAGCCTAAGGCTACTGTATACGAATGGATAACCACCCACCTCTGCCTCCATCGGAGGCAAACCTATCGACAGGTGATTCCTCTTGCCTCTATTACGCCGACATCGTAAAAACAGGTTTGCCTCCGATCAAAGGCAAGGGAGGGGTGGTCATCCATTCGTATACAGTAGCCTTAGGCTACTGCCTAGCTATGTTAGCTCTCTACGAGAGTACGCCAACTCTCAACTCTCAACTCTCAATTCTCAACTCTATATATGCTCTCTCCGAGAGCCGTTGATACTTCTTCCGAACATGACTGGGCGTTGCCCTCCGGCGATTGCTCACAAGGCTTTCAGCCTTAATTATTCCGCTCTTTTCGAGGTGATTGTGATTCGTCGTCATTATCAGGTGGGTTGACATCCGTAATCTCAAACTCGCGAGGGCGGTAAGAGTATGCATACTTTTCCAAATGCGCATGTGCCCTCTCTTCCCTTTATGATTGACAAGGGTCAAAGGCGAATCCACGGATGTGTGCGCATGTGTGCATGTGTTGTAGAGACACAAAATTTTGCGTCTCTACCATAGACATACCGTCATTCCCTCCAACGACAGACATACCCCGTCATCGAACGCCCTCCCTCCCGTCAAAAGCGAACGCAATGACAAAATTTTCAGGATAAACAGCGTAAAAAAGCAAACCATATTTGCCGATATATACCTGAAACACTTTATCTTTGTTTCGCATTAACAATAAAATGGTTTTGATTATGAAATAATAGCAGCGTACACAGTACGCGACATATAAAGACATATTGGATTGAAGCGTTAGCTTTTATTCTTGTTTCCGAAATCTGAACAATTTCTAAACTGTCAAGAGTAAAGTGAAAACGTTCACGCCTTATGGCGTGGGCTTTACACATTTATTTGACAGTTGGGTAGTTCAGAACCTCGAGAACGAATAAAGTTAAAGTCCCACGCTTTTTCTATTTGTAAAACTGCTCTGTTCGGGACTTGGGGGTGCAAATACTAATCTTATGAAAAAGAGTTTTACAAAAAT
>JAISRY010000141.1 GCA_031273385.1 Tannerellaceae bacterium
GCCACAGGCACGCCGTCGATCTCATGGTAGGCGGCCATGACGGAATGGGCATTCCCCTCTTTTATCGCCTTTTCAAACACATAGAGGTGGGCAGCACGGGCTTCGCGTTCGCCGATATACACCGGGCTAAGGTTGCTGCCGTTCTCCGGAATCCCGTGAACGCCAAAATGTTTCGGTTCGGCAATCACGGCGTCAGGATCTTTGAGGGAGTTTCCCTGAAGCCCCTTCACGATGCTGACCGCCATCCGTGACGACAGGTAGGTATCTTCGCCGAAAGTCTCCTCTACCCTACCCCATCGCGGTTCGCGGGCAAGGTCGAGGTTAGGCCCCAGCACCAGGTGGATACCGTGCGCACGGGCTTCGGTAGCGATCACGCGTCCAATGTTATACATCAGCGTCGTGTCCCAGGCGGAAGCATTGCCGAGGGGGATCGGAAAGGTGGTACTGCCGGCGCCCTGGTAGCCGTGAAGCGCCTCTTCAATCATGACGGGCGGTATGCCCAGGCGTGATTGTTCGCGTACATACCGTTGGATATCATTACTTAAGGATGCCGAAAGGGGATACATATCATGAACGGAACCCATCGTGTTTTCTTTCATCAGCCGCTCCATCTTTTCGGGAGAGATCCTGTCGGAAGAGGCGAGGATGGAGCCGGCATCCATCATATCGAGTTGTGCGGCTTTTTCTTCGGGCGTCATCCGCTTGAGGAGGTCGTTCACGCGCTTTTCCACCGGTTTTGACGCGTCCTTATAAACGGGAACAGGCCGGTCGGAGCAACCGGACAACATAAAGAGTGTTGTAACGAATAGTATAGTTGAATTTTTCATAAGGCAAAACTACATCTTTTTCACGGAAAAAACAAAAAACGATACGACGTCCTTTTACTTTTACTATCTTTGCCGCCAAATAAGGCAATATTATAGATCATTAAACTATTATTCTTATGTCTATATCTTTTGGGAATACTTGGTGGGGACAACAATGGTTGGGCGCATTAAACCGGATTGACTTCTCTAACCGCCTGCCGCGGGGGAAATCGTATGCCAACAAGGGCGCTGTGACTTCGATAAAGATAAAAGAGAACCGGATTGAAGCCAAAGTACAGGGTACCCGGAAAGCGCCGTACAGGGTAAGCATTATCGTTCCGCCCTATTATGAGGAACATACGTCGGTGTTGATGGATGCCATCAAATCCAACCCGCTGGTACTGGCCAAACTGCTTAACCGCGAATTGCCCGAGGAGTTGATGCAGATTGCCGAACAAAGCGGAATTAAGATCTTCCCCTCGAGCTGGCAGGATATCAAACTGAACTGTTCGTGCCCCGACTGGGCTGTTCCCTGTAAGCACCTGGCTGCCGTTATTTATATCGTTGCCAATGAGATAGACAAGAATCCGTTCCTCGTCTTCAAGCTCCATAATTTCGACATACTCGAACAGCTGAAGGATGTGGAAAAGAATATGAAAACCGAAGAGAAGCAGCCGGTTCTCAACCTCTCCGCCATGGCGCTTAATAAGAAGGAGCTGCCGGAATCCCAGATTTCCGAAGAGGTTTATGAGCAGATTGATTTCTCCACCATTCCGGAGCTTACCAAACAGATTATTTCGCTCTATCCCCCCAAAACACTGTTTTTCAACGGCGATTTCCAAACGCTTCTGGCCTCTCATTACAAGACAAAAATCAAGCGCTTTGAGAAAGAGCCGGTGGAGGCCGATACGTCCGGTTTCCAGGCGGTCAGGAACAGCCATATATCCGTTTGCCTGCCGCAGCCGGCGGGTACGCCCGCTATCCGGTATCAGTACGCTCACGAAGAGGAGAAAACGATCAGCCTTACCGAGCTATGTGTGCTGCTTGGGGAGACCTCTTCAAAACATCTCTTCAACTATTCGCCCCATTTCTCGGCGCTCTATTATATTTTCCATTATTGCAGGCGTTTGGTCAAGCAGGGCGCCCTGTTGCCTCAATTGACGGAGACCGGCGAGCATGGCTACCGGATACGTTGGGTTCCGGCGTTGATCAATAAGGAGGTAAAGGCTGTTTTTGAGGTGTTGCAACAGATCACACCCTCCGGCTTTTGCCGCCTGGAAATAATGGGGAAACGGGGAAAGGTCACGGAAAAGTATCTTCCGGACGATGAGAACCTGAAGACGCTGTGCGCCCTGTTCTTGGATTTCTTCTTCAAATCGGAGGAGGCCCCGAAGACGCCTCATGAAAGCGCCGTTTCGCACAATAGCAAGGTGGCGGAACTGTTTTTCTGCCCCGGGACGCAGCTCTTTCCGGCCTTTACCGAGAAAGAGATACCGAACGCCATTCAGCTTTGGCTCAATCGCTTCAATATTGCACGGAAAGACTATGCCCCCGTATTGGCGGTGGACGAATTTGTCGACTTTTTTAAATGTAGCGTGCTGGTGGAAAGTAAAGACAGGCCATTGGAGGCGCCTGTCGCCCTGCAGGAATTTCTGTCGGACATCTCGCGCCTGCCTCAGCAAATGGAGCTGATAAAAGACCTGGCTATGCTGGCGGAATATATGCCGGAACTGAACGGGATCATCACCTCGTCGGGCAGAACCTGGATACGGTTCAACAACGTCACCGTCGTGGAGATGCTGGAAAAGACCCTGCCCGCATTGGAGCTTTTCGGTATACGGATACTCCTGCCCAAGTCGCTGCAGGCGATACTGAAGCCCCAGATGTCGGTGAAGATCATCAAAAAAGCAGGCCTGAAGTCTTATTTCTCATTGGATGAACTGCTTGCTTTCGACTGGAGGGTCGCCCTCGGTGATTTCCTGATGACGGAAGAGGAGTTCAGGGAGCTGTCGAAGAATGCCGGAAAGCTTGTCCGTATCAAAGACCGGTATGCGCTGATGACGGAAGACGAGATAAAAAAGATTATCCGCTCGCTCTCGTCCAGCCGCGACATCAGTTCGCTGAAATTGCTTCAAACCGTTCTGAGCGAAGAGTATGAGGGGGCTATGATAGAGGTTGACGAAGCATTGCGGGATGAGATCCGCCGGCTCTTACGGGAAGAGGAGATCGCGCTGCCACAGAACCTGCAGGCATCGCTCCGCCCTTACCAGCAGCGCGGGTTCAACTGGATGTACAAAAATGCCCGGCTGGGTTTCGGCTCCGTACTGGCCGACGATATGGGGCTGGGGAAAACCTTACAGGTCATCACGACACTGCTAAAATTCAAGGAAGAGGGACGGCTGGAGGGGCATCCTGCCCTGGTCGTGGCGCCCACCACCCTGCTGACCAACTGGGACAGGGAGATCCGCAAGTTTGCATCCGGTGGCCTGAACGCCGCCATCTATCACGGAACGGGACGGAAACTGAAGCCGGATTTGGTTTCAGGCATCGACGTCGTGCTGACATCTTATGGTATTGTCCGTAGCGAGACGGAGATGTTCAGGAAAATAGAATGGTACGCCGTCATCGTCGACGAAGCGCAAAATATAAAGAACAGTGAAACGGCGCAGGCAAAATCCATCAGGCAACTGAAAGGGAATGTGAAGATCGCCATGAGCGGTACGCCGGTAGAAAACCGCCTCTCCGAATATTGGAGTATCTTCGACTTTTCCAATACGGGATACCTGGGCAACCTCTCCTTTTTCAACGAACATTTTGCCAAACCCATCGAGCTGAATAAAGACAGGAGGAAGCTGGAGAATTTCCGGAAAATCACCCAACCCTTTATCCTGCGGCGCGAAAAAAGCGATAAGTCGATCATCAACGACTTGCCGGACAAGATGGAAAACAACCAATACTGTACGCTCACTCCCGAACAGACGTCGCTGTATAACGAAACGGTGGAAACGAACCTTGCGCTTCTCGAAAGCAGCGACGGGCCGGAACGCCTGGGGCTGGTCGTGAAACTCTTGGGTACATTGAAACAGATATGCAACCACCCCTCGCAATACCTGAAAAAGAACGACTATTCGCCCTCCCTTTCGGGAAAGGCGGAGATGCTTTTCCAGTTGCTTGATAATATCTATGAGTCAGGCGAAAAGGTGTTGATCTTCTCGCAATATGCCCAAATGGGCTCCATCATGCTGGAGATGATTTACGACCGTTACGGGAAGAAAGCCTTATTCCTGCACGGGGGATGCAGCCGCAAGGAGCGTGACGATATGGTGAACGATTTTCAACGCCGGCCGGATGTCGACACCTTTATCCTGAGCCTGAAAGCCGGAGGAACCGGCCTCAACCTGACGGCGGCGTCCCATGTGATCCACTACGACCTTTGGTGGAATCCGGCTGTCGAAGCGCAGGCTACCGACCGCGCTTTCCGTATCGGACAACAGAAAAATGTCATGGTCTACCGCTTCATCACCAAGAATACGCTGGAAGAAAAGATCGACGCCATGATACAGGATAAGAAAGAGTTGGCCAACCTTGCCGTCTCCAAAGGCGAATCATGGATTGGCAATCTGAACGACAAGGATTTGAAAGAACTGATCACCTTAGGAGCATGAAAGAAGAATTTAAGTATGGGTATATCCATGTGATAGAGAATGGATTCGGGTATGCCCAGGAGCTGCCGCTGGCGTTGGGAGACAATGTGATCGGGCGCAGCAATAAGGATACCACCGGTATAGACCTCCCGATCGTGACGGGCGACCCGAGCATGGGGCGCAAACATTGTGTCATCCGTGTCAAGCAGCAGCACGGCGGGGAGGGATTCACCTATACGCTCCGTGATTTCCCGAGCCTGACAGGGACATTCCTGCGCAATACCTGCCTCGGCAAAAAGGAACAGGCAAGGATCGAAGAGGGGGATATCATTACGATCGGGGCGACGACCTTTATTTTTCACGAAAGTCTATAAAGTCTATAAACTAAATAAACACAGATTATGTCAGTTGCAAAGAGAGATTTGGAAAACAGGAAAGTGACGACCCACCGCCTGGTAGAGATGAAACGGCGGGGGGAAAAGATTTCCATGTTAACGGCTTATGACTACTCGATGGCCAAGTTGATCGACCAGGCGGGTATGGATGTTATATTGGTGGGCGATTCGGCATCCAACGTGATGGCGGGCAATGTGACGACGCTCCCCATCACGCTCGACCAGATGATTTACCACGGGAAATCGGTCGTGAAAGCCGTTCAGCGCGCCCTTGTCGTCGTAGACCTGCCGTTCGGGACGTACCAGGGGAACTCGAAAGAGGCGCTGGCCTCCGCCATACGGGTGATGAAAGAGACACATACCGACTGTATCAAGGTAGAGGGGGGATCGGAAGTGAGGGAGTCGATCGAGCGTATCCTTTGCGCCGGCATCCCCGTTATGGGGCATCTGGGGCTGACGCCGCAGTCTATCAACAAGTTCGGCACCTATACCGTCCGGGCCAAAGAGGAAGAGGAGGCGCAGAAACTGATCGCAGACGCCCACATGCTGGAAGAGATCGGCTGTTTCGCCATTGTGCTGGAAAAGATACCGGCGGTGTTGGCTACCCGTGTCGCTTCCG
>JAISRY010000031.1 GCA_031273385.1 Tannerellaceae bacterium
TTTTTATGTCTTTTTTATGCGTTTTTTATGCGTTTTTTATGTCTCTCATGTCTTTTTTATGTCTTTTTTATGCGTTTTTATTGTCGTCTGATTTTCTCCCAATCCCCGTTTTTAGCCCCAAAAAGGGCAAATCGGTGGGTAAAAAAGGAAATAAGTGAGGGGGAAAAAAGGGCTTTCCCACCACTCTCTTTCTCTCTCTTTCCCTCTCTAGAAGAGAGAAGAGAGGAGTAAGTAGTGGGATAGTGATGAGAAAAAGAGAAATAAAAGATATGAGGGAAATAATAGTAAAACAATAAAAAGTACATAAGAGTTGAAAAAGGCGTTTTTGACCCTCTCGTCACCACTTTTGTCTGCGGTAGACAATTGTGTAGCCGGAGCTACCCAGTTGTGTTGTCGGAGCTACCCAGTTGTGTAGCGGGGACAACACAACTGTGTAGCGGGGACGACACAGTTGTGTAGGGCACAATGACCCACAATGACGGGTACCAGTTTAATTCTGTAAATTCTGATTCGGATACGGGGGTATTTTGTATCTTTGTGGTTGGAAACAAGTGACGGCGTAAGCCGGGTTTTGAGCATATCGTTATGACGGTTATAGATAGATTTTTGAAATATACCTCTTTTGATACGCAATCAAGCGATACGGCGGGGACGACGCCCAGTACGCACGGGCAGCGGGTATTGGCCGAAGAGGTGGCTAAGGAATTAGAGGCTATCGGGATGGAAGATATTTCGTTGGACGGGAATTGTTATCTGATGGCTACGCTTCCCTCCAATACGGAAAAAGAGGTTCCGGCGATCGGCTTTATCGCCCATCTGGATACCAGTCCGGATATGAAAGGGAAAGGGGTGAAGCCACGTATCGTCGCTTATCAGGGCGGGGAGGTTGTCCTGTCGGAAGAGGGGGATGTCGTTTTGTCGCCATCCCGTTTCCCGGAGTTAAACCGCTATATCGGCCAGGATATGATCGTTACCGATGGGACTACCCTGTTGGGCGCCGACGACAAGGCAGGGATTGCCGCCATTGTGTCGGCCATGCAATACCTGGCGGAACATCCGGAAATAGAACACGGGAGGGTACGTATCGCTTTCACTCCTGATGAGGAGATCGGGCAGGGCGCCAACCATTTTGACGTCGATAAGTTCGGATGCGAATGGGCTTATACGGTCGACGGCGGGGCGATCGGCGAACTGGAATATGAAAACTTCAATGCCGCAGCGGCAAAGGTCTTCTTTAAAGGATTGAACGTACATCCCGGTACGGCCAAAGATACGATGGTCAATGCCTCGGTGTTGGCTATGGCGTTTGCCTCCTGGTTGCCGGCGGAGGAGCGTCCCGAACATACGAGTGGTTATGAGGGGTTTTTCCATCTTGCCGGAATGAGCGGAACGGTTGAGGAGGCGACCCTGTCCTATCTTATCCGGGATCATGACCGCGGCCTGTTTGAGCGGAAGAAAGCGTTGTTGCAGTCGTTGGCGGAGCAGATGAACACCCTCTACCCGGGTAGTACGCGCCTGGAGATGGGCGACCAGTATTACAATATGCGGGAGGTGGTCGAGCCGCACCGGCAGATCGTCCGCCTGGCCGCCGAAGCGATGATCGCCGCGGGAGTCGAGCCGGTGATCAAGCCGGTACGCGGAGGGACAGACGGTGCGCGCCTGTCGTTCATGGGGTTGCCCTGTCCCAATATCTTTGCGGGAGGCCACCACTTTCACGGCAGGTATGAATATCTTCCTGTCCGGTCGTTGGAGAAAAGTATGCAGACAATTATTAAAATAATAGAGTTATTAACACAGCAATCATAAACAAAAAGCAAGATGAAGAAGACACCATTTACCGGCCTGCACGTTTCATTAGGTGCAAAAATGCATGAATTTGCAGGCTACAACATGCCGATCGAGTATTCCGGCATTATAGACGAACACCTTACGGTATGCCAATCAGTAGGCGTGTTCGACGTCTCCCACATGGGAGAGTTTTGGGTGAAAGGGGCTAACGCCCTGGCGTTTATACAACAGATTACGTCCAACGACGCCTCTGTCCTGACCGTAGGGAAAGCGCAGTATACCTGTTTCCCGAACGACCGGGGGGGGATCGTAGACGACCTGTTGGTCTACCGCTACGAAGAGGAGAAATACCTCCTTGTCGTCAATGCGGGAAACATCGCAAAAGACTGGGACTGGTGCGTGAGCCATAATACGATGGGCGCCGTACTGGAGAACGCTTCGGACAATATGGCGCAACTGGCCGTACAGGGGCCGAAGGCGCTCGAGGTGTTGCAACGCCTTACGCCTGTCGACCTGTCGGCTATTCCGTACTATTCTTTTGTGACGGGGGAGCTGGCCGGATGCCCGCATGTCATTATCTCCAATACCGGTTATACGGGAGCCGGAGGGTTTGAGCTCTATTTCTACCCCGGCGAAGCGATGACGATATGGAACGCCATTTTCGAAGCCGGCAAACCGGAGGGCATCAAGCCTATCGGGTTAGGCGCGCGCGATACGCTTCGCCTGGAAATGTGTTTCAGCCTGTATGGGAATGAGTTGGACGACACCACTTCGCCTATTGAAGCGGGGTTGGGTTGGATTACGAAATTCACCGACGGGAAAGCGTTTACCAACCGTGCGGAGCTGGAACGCCAGAAGAGGGAGGGCGTAAGCCGTAAACTGTGCGCTTTCGAGATGATCGACAAGGGGATCCCCCGCCATGGCTACGAAATAGTGGATGCCGAGGGGCAACCGGTAGGCGTCGTGACGTCGGGCACCATGTCTCCCGTATTGAAGAAAGGCATCGGCATGGGATATGTCAAACCGGCGTTCGCCCCTGTCGGAACGACGCTATATATTAATGTACGGAACAAAATGCTGAAAGCGGAGACGGTAAAGGGGCCGTTCCGTAAATAAAAGAGGGTTCGATGATGAACGGGGAAAGAGGAAAAGTACGCTTCGGCGTCGTCGGTACCAACTTCATAACGGATTGGGTGATCGCCGGAGCGAGGCAGGATGAACGTTTTGAACTGGCGGCGGTCTATTCGCGAACGCAAGGAACCGCCGCCGCTTTTGCGGAGAAACACCGGATTCCCCATACCTTTACTTCGCTGGAGGAGATGGCCGGAAGCCCGCTGATCGACGCCGTGTATATCGCTTCACCCAACTTTCTGCACGCTTCGCAAAGCCTGTTGTGCATGCAACACGGTAAGGCGGTTCTTTGCGAAAAGCCTTTCGCTTCCAACGCCAGGGAGGCGCGGCAGATGATCGAAGCGTCACACAAATACCGTGTCGCCCTGATGGAGGCGATGAAGCCTACGCTTACGCCGAACTTCCTGTCGGTAAAAGAGAACCTGGGGAGGCTGGGGGTTATACGCCGTTACTTTTCTTCCTATTGCCAATACTCGTCGCGTTACGACCGGTTCAAAGAGGGGGTTGTCCTGAATGCGTTCAGGCCGGAGTTTGCCAATGGTGCGATGATGGATATCGGTGTGTATACGGTCTATCCGATGGTGGTATTGTTTGGGCGTCCCCTGAAGATAGAGGCTTCGGGGATCGTCCTTTCATCCGGTGTGGATGGGCAGGGGGCGGTGAATTTCCTTTACGAGGGGATGACGGCGACGGCGCTTTATTCCAAAATAGCCAACTCTTTCCTGCCGACGGAGATTCAGGGCGAAGAGGGGACGATCACGCTGGATCGCGTGAACCGTATCGGCAAAGTAACCTATACGCCCCGCCTGCCCTCCGCGCCCGGTAAAGGGTCGCAGCCCATAGCGGAAGATATCGGCGTCGCCACGGAAAAAGACGAATATTACTATGAAGTAGCGGAGTTTATTGATGTGGTTTTATCCGGCCGACGGGAGTCGTCCGTCAATACGCACGAGCGTTCCCTCATGGTGATGGAGATCATAGACGAGATACGCCGGCAGTTAAAGGTGGCCTATCCGGCGGATTCAGCCGGCTAATCCGTTTGACCGTTCTCCTCGAAATCAAACTCGAAATCAAACCCGTCCGGCATATCCGGCCCGGTAAATTGCTCCAGCTCGCGCCGCTCTTTCTTCGTCGGGCGGCCTAACCCCCTTGCGCGGTTGACAAAGCCGGAGATACGGTTCATCTCTATCAGTTCGTACTGGTCGGGCGTCGTCACATTCTCCAGGTAGCCGGCAACCAGCTTGGCGCCCATCCGCCGTTCGGTCAACGCCAATACCTTGAACGAATAGGTGATGGGCGGTTTCCGTATCTGTATAACGTCTCCCACTTTCACCATACGCGATGGCTTGACGGGTATATGGGCGATCATGATCCGGTTTTTCCTGCACGCTTCGGCGGCTATTGTACGGGTCTTGAAGATACGGGTCGCCCACATCCATTTATCTATCCTGACTTCTTCCATCTTTCCCTTACCTGTTGTTATACTGATTCATGGCGTTTTGTACGCCGGAGAGGCAGAAACTTTTGACGATCTCTACCGCCTGCTTCATCTTTTCATCCATAACGGCCATCTCTTCCCCGTCGAACTTCCCCAGGACATAGTCGATTTGTCCGCCGCGGGGAAAGTTGTTCCCGATACCGAAACGCAGCCGGCTGTATTCCTGCGTACCCAACGTCTCCTGAATATCTTTCAGCCCGTTATGGCCGGCGTCGCTCCCTTTCGGCTTTAGCCGTAACGTCCCGAAAGGCAATGCGATATCATCGACTACGACAAGGAGGTTATCCAAGGGGATAACCTCCTTCTGCAACCAATAGCGGACAGCCCGCCCGCTAAGGTTCATAAACGTGTTGGGCTTAAGCAACACCAGCTCTTTATTCTTTACGCGCAACCGTGCGACGGCGCCATAGCGTGCTTCTGAAAAGGACACGCCGCCATCTTCGGCCAGCGCATTGACGATACGAAAGCCGATATTATGACGTGTCCCCCAATACTGAGGTTCAAAATTACCCAATCCGGCTATTAAAAACTTCATCCAATAAACGAACTGATTTATTTGCTTGCGGCGGCGCCACGGGCGGCACGCGTCAACTTAACGGCACATACGACCGCATTCTTTGCGTTCACCAGTTCCAGATGATCGAAGTGTAAAGAGCCGACCTGTATGGTTTTCCCCAAACCGAGGGTGGTGATATTAATCGTCAACTTTTCGGGAATCTCCCTGTACAGCGCTTTCACTTTCAGTTTCCTCATTTCAAGGCTCAGTTTACCACCGGCTTTCACCCCTTCGGCATACCCCTCCAAAGCGACCGGTACGTCGATTACGATGGGCTTGTTCTCAAATATTTCAAGGAAGTCAATATGCAGGATCGCATCAGTGACCGGATGGAACTGAATATCTTTGATAATCGCCATCGTGTTCTTACCACCCTCCAGGCTTAACTCTACCAGAAATACTTCCGATGTATAAACGAGGCCGCGGATATCGTCTTGCGTTACGGTAAAGCTGGTCACGACAACCCCTTTCCCCCTGCCAAGGTCAACGACGTTTTCGCCGGTATTCAACGCGCCCTCGTAAGGCATTGCAACCGGTTCGCCACCATACAAAACCGCAGGAATCATATTCCCCTTGCGGACAGCCTTTGAGGCTTTCTTTCCGACAATCTCTCTCGGAAGTCCTTTTAATTGAAATGTTTTCATCTCTTTACTTTAAATTGTGTTACTCAAAATTAGTTCTGCTTCCTAATTCCCCATCACACTGGGCTATAAAAAAGCGTCGCAAAGATAGGCTTTTTCTTTGTACTTTCAAAGAAAAGAGAATTTATAGCAGGGTCAACGCATTAAAATGTATGTTTCAGTACGCCATTTATCGCATGCGTCATTGGCGTACTGAAACATACATTTTAGTGATGAAAAATATATAACTTATAATGACGACGAATCATAATCGACTGAAATATAAGTGATAGTAACTTTTACGCCGGAGGCGTTTTCTCTAAATAACCGTTCAAGCGGAGCGCAGAGCGGGGTATGGACAGACTACACCGGACATAACGCCGTAGGTGTTTCCCCGTAGGGAGGGGGGAACCCCATCCGGGGTTATGGGGTAGGTGGGTATCTCCTTTACCCCGCTCTGCGCTCCGCTTGAACGGGGTTATTTAGAGGCAACGCCTCCGGCGTTTGGTTACACAAGACAAAATCGAACGCATTGATTATCAAGACAAATACATCCGCCATTGCTTCACTGCGTTTATAATGACGACGAATCACAATCGACTGAAAATCAAACAGGACCCGTCATTGCGAACGCAGTGAAGCAATCCAGAGGTGCCACTAAAAACCTCATTTTCACCTACTTCCCATAACAAAACAACCTGCGGTAGCTGATGAGCGCCAGTATAAAACCAACCTCATTGCCTCATTGTAATGACTGGGCGGGTATCGCCGAAATATCCAACACATCATGTTTGCATGAAAAAATGAGGTAATGAGCTTGGGAATGGGAGGCTATGGGCGGCTACTGAGGTTGTTTTGTTATGGGAATTAGGTGAAAATGAGGTTTTTAGTCCCACCTCTGGATTGCTTCACTGCGTTCGCAATGACGGATACTACTTGATTGTAATTGGCTGTAAATCAAGCAATCGCCGTCATTTTCCCTTTTTGATAAACGCAGTTTATTGGGTACTCGCAATGACGGATACTTAGACGTTGCTTGCAACGTCTTGATCCACAAACGAATGTAGGGGCAGACCTGTGTGTCTGCCCTTATCTTATCCGTGGTCAGGGCAGACGCACAGGTCTGCCCCTACATTATCCCCATGTGGCATTCCGTTAGGAATGCCTCGCTCGGTAGAAAAAAGAGGCCACCGCTGTTTCTGCATCCTGTCAGGGATGCATCCTTAACAGGATGCAGGGATTGGAGAG
>JAISRY010000065.1 GCA_031273385.1 Tannerellaceae bacterium
GTAAATTCTGATTCAGACACGTTTATAATGACGAGGTACTTCTGTTATTTCCGATTGTGTATGTGTTTCGTTCTTTTTCCTATATTTGTGGGAAAATATACTTTTATGAAAAAGGGGTGCATAATAATAAGGTGGCTGTCATGAAAAAAATTATCTTTTTAATTGCAATGGCGATGGCTTTTGGCTCTTGCCGACAGAAACCGGATAAGGCAACGCCGGTGTCTATTTTTTTTGATACGGATATGGGGGGCGATTATGATGACGTGGGGGCTTTAACTATCTTACATGCGCTTGCCGATAGCGGCGAAGCCCGTATCCTGGCAACTGTTTCGAGCAATCGTTACGAGCTTACCGCACCGTGTATAGACGTGATTAATACCTATTTCAAACGTCCGGAACTACCCATTGGATCACCTCTTGCCGGGCCAAATAAGCCTGACGACTGGCACGCAGATAGGTGGACGGATGCCTTGGCCGCCCATTTTCCACATACCGTTCAAGCAACTGCCGATGTGCCGGATGCCGTAGAGGTCTATCGGCGCATACTGGCCGGCGAACCGGATAGTTCGGTCGTCGTACTGACGGTTGGGTTTTTTACCAATTTGGCCGCCTTGCTGCAATCGCCGCCCGATCGATACAGTGATTTGGACGGTACGCAATTAGTCTTGAAAAAAGTGAAGCGGTTGGTGGCTATGGCCGGAACGTTTCCACAAGGTCGTGAATACAACGTGTTTACAGACTCCACCGCTTCTGTGGCGACACTCGAACGATGGCCTACGCCTATCCTTTTCAGCGGTTGGGAAATCGGTGAACGGATATTGACCGGTAAACGGTTAGTCGCTTCCGATATGCAGGAGACGCCCGCAAAACACGCCTTTACCGTTTGTCTGCGGCAGGACAATCCCGAAGGTCGCCAAAGTTGGGACGAAACGGCGGTATTGGTTGCCGTTCGCGGTGTAGCGCCCTATTTCAATACGGTAAAAGGAGAGATCATCGTGCGTGGCGACGGCAGCAACGCATGGGAAAACAATCCCAACGGCAAACACGAATACCTGACCTGGAAAATGCCTGTCGAAGAACTGGCAAAAGTGATAGAAGATTTAATGATGCATGAGTAGGATATCTGCGTTTTATGATTAATTTTACAGACAATTAAAAATACTACCTATGCACACTCCCCATTTTATACTCCTATTATGCTGCTGTTTAGCCGTAGCGTGCAGTTCCGCCGATCCTACATTTCCCATCGAAGAGACTATCACAGAGGAATTAATGCCTTTGCAGGGGATCACCAACCCTATCATGGTGGATGTGAAACATCCTTTTTTAATTATTGAAAACTATAAGCTGAATGATAGTATATTTCATATCTACGATCTTGCCAGCTATGAATTGAAAAGCGTTTTTGGGGTAAGGGGAGAGGGTCCTGGTGAGTTTATGGTTCCGCAGTTATTGCATACGCCGCTTTCAGATCTTCTTATTCAAGATAACAACCGGATTCATCGGTTCGGTATCAGCGAAGAGGGGCTTTCTGTGTTCAAGGACGCTAAACAGCTATGTTATATATATGATGTATATGGAGCCGCCTTTATAAATGACTCCATATATGTGATGGACGCCATATATACTGCTCCCAGCGTGCATCTTTTACGTGTGCAAGATGAGTTGCCCAGGAAATCCTGGACATACCGGAACCCTGATATATTCGATTATTATATAGATCCTGATATGGGTAATGTATTTGCCAATGAAAGCCGTATCGTGTTCTGTTATGGATATAAGAAACAGATTGATTTTATGGATACGGAGTTTAACCTTATCAAAAGGGTGAAGTTTGAGTTCGCGAAACCTATTCCGGTTAACTCCGAAAATGAGGGGGATGTCAAGGTGAGTTATGTATATAGCTATTTGGGTAGTCGCTATTTATACACCCTCTTTTTTGGCACATCGTGGAATGATCATAGAGCCAGGTCTACTCTCGGGACTATTCTTGAGGTGTATGATTTAGACGGGAATCCGGTAGCCAGATACCAGTTGGATGGAAGACGCCCTGTTTACTTTGCCGTAGATGAGGAGACGTTCACGCTTTATGGAGCGGGAGAAGAGGGTGATCCGGAAGATTATTTGCTGGTATATACATTAAAAGGACTTTCGAGTTGAGAGTTGAGAACGACGGGATATGTCTGTCGTTCTTAACTCGCCTTTGCCTCCGATCGCAAGGTTTGTATGTCGCACCTCTGGATTGCTTCACTGCGTTTATAATGACGACGAATTGCAATCGCCTGAAAATCAAATAGTATCCGTCATTATAGCCGAGCGCAAGCAAGAACGTCATGTCGACCGAGCGCAGCGAGTGGTGACACCATAAGATCGCACCCCCCAGCCCTTTCGATCTGAGGTGTCTCCACTCGCTGCGCTCGGTCGACATGACGTTCTCCCGCTCGGTCCCCCTAACGGGATTGCTATCGCCGTCATTTCCTTTTTTGATAAACTGGTTTATTGGGTACTCGCAATGACGGGTACTATTTGATTTTCAGGAGATTGTAATTCGTCGTCATTATAAGTTATATATTTTTCATCACTTAATGTGTTGACCCTGGTTTTTTGATCAGTAAAATAGGGTTTTACGAAATAGATCGTTATCTTTGCTCTTCGGTTTGACATAAAAGGCTAACAATTGTCTAATTATATATTTATGCTATGAGAACGAATAGAAGGGAGTTTATTAAGGCTCTTGGAGGGATCGCCGTTTTTACCGTCGTGCCGCGGCATGTACTGGGGAGGGGTTTTCTCGCTCCGAGCGATCAGCTGACGAAAGGAATTATCGGGACGGGCGGTATGGGGCGCGGCCATGCCGGTTATGCGGGAACACGCTTAGTCGCCGTCTGTGATGTGGATAAGAACCACCTCGAGTTGGGGAAAAAGCTTGTGTCGGATACCATCGCGGCCTACCATGATTTCCGCGACCTGATACGGGATCCGAATGTGGATATCGTCCATATCGCCACCCCTCCCCATTGGCATGGAATCATGTCGGTAGAGGCGGCAAAGGCGGGAAAAGATATCTGGTGTGAGAAACCCATGACACGTACCATTGGAGAGGGGAAGCGCGTGATGGAGGCGGTAAAGCAGTACGGGCGGATGTACCGGCTGAATACCTGGTTCCGTTTTGCCGACACGTTCTATGGACTGGGCGTACCGGTTAAGCCGTTGAAAAAGATGGTACAGAGCGGGATGTTGGGATGGCCGCTGAAGGTGACGATCAGTAAGCATACCGGTTTTGACTGGAAATTCTACTGGGTAGGCAAGGAGTATCTCGAGCCGCAAACGGTGCCCGCCGAACTGGATTACGACTTCTGGCTGGGGCCGGCTCCCTACAAACCCTATCATGCACACCGTGTACACGGCACATTCCGCGGCTATTGGGATTATGACGGCGGCGGACTGGGCGATATGGGACAGCATTATATTGATCCCGTACAGTATATATTGGGGAAAGACCATACCAGCCCCGTCAAGGTGGAGGTCGACGCTCCGCAGCAGCATCCCGACGCCGTGGGGACGTGGCGCTCGATCACCTATACGTATGACGACGGTTGCCAGATCGTCCTTTGGGGCGGCGACTACGGCGATCCCGATACGCCTTATATCTCCGGCCCGAACGGCCGTGTGTATAAAAACTTCGTATGTGATATCCCGAACTGGGAAAAGAAGCTGGCCGATTACCCCGACCCGCTGCCTGAGGTGACGGACTTTCTCGAATGTGTGAAGACGCGCCAGCCGTTTGCCTTGAATGAGCGGAACGGATTCCGCTCGGCGACGATCGTGAATATGGGCGCAGTGGCGTTGCGGTTGAACCGTACGCTACACTTTGATCCGGTGAAACTTGAATTTATAAACGACGAAGCCGCTAACCGCCTGTTGGATCAGCCGATGCGTTCGCCGTGGAGTATATAATCCGTTAATTTTAGGAACGTTGCATTATGAAGAAGATAGATAGATTATTCAGTTTACTTTTGGTATTGTTCGTGTGCGTGGGTGGGTTGATGGCGCAGTCGCCGGGAAACCGTACCGCCCGGACAATCGTTGCGGATGTGCTGGCGCAGATGCCGGCGGACAATCCGGCAGTCTATGAGAAACAGATCAAAGACCTCGCGACGGCCGGCGAAGAGGGCGTCCTGCTCCTGGCCGATATGATAAACCCTCCGGGTAAAGGCAGCAATGCGCAGGTAGAATATGCGTTGTCGGGGCTTTCCGCCTACGTGTCGGAAAAGGGGAGGGAAGAGCTCCGCACGGTGGTGGCCAAGGCCTACGCCAAAGCGTTGGACAAGGTGTCGGAAAAGGAGATAAAAGCCTTTATTATCGGCCAGTTGCAACTCGTCGGCGGGGATGAAAGCGTAGACGCCCTGAGCCGTTACCTGGGCGATGAACGGTTGGGCGACCCTGCCGCCCGTGCGTTGGCTTCGATAAAGCCCGCCGCTGCCGTCGAGCCGCCACATGATATTAAGGCGGCAACCGCTTTACTGAAAAAGACGGCAAAATCCGGAGAGGTACACCAGCGTATCGCCGCCCTGCAGGCCGTTCTTTCCATCCAGGGAAAAGAGGGGATGAAGTGGGTGCAGTCAGCCTTGAAAGACCCCTCCAGGGAGTACCGTAACGCCGCATTGGATTTCACCTCCCGTTTTGCCGACGGCGAGGTATATGTCGATTTGCTGAAAACCATGATCAAGGCAAAGCAGCCGGAAGTAAAGGTGGATATCCTGAACTGGCTGGGGCGCGAGAGCCTTTCTGCGGAAAAGAACCCCATCATCAGGAATCTGGAGATACGGTTTGACCTGCCTGCCAGACTGGCGTTGCTGAATCAGCTGAAAGACGGGAGCTTTGACGTCAGGCAGGCCGCCGTCTTTGCGCTGGTCAGGATAGGCGACCCGTCGGTGATCGCTTCGCTGGCGGATTTGCTGACGTCCGACGATGGGCAGACCGTTCAGCTGGCAAAGGAGGCGTTGGCGGTATTTAACGGCGACATACGTAGCGTGGCGCGGGTGATCCCGTCGGCAAGCGATGCCGGGAAGATCGCCGGCGTAGAGCTGTTGGCCATGCGCAGGGCATCTTCGACCATCAACAGGGTGCTCGACCTGATTAAAACCGGTTCTCCCGAAGTGAAAGCGGCGGCTTATACGGCGTTGAAAGATGTCGTGACGGATAAGGACTTCACGCTCCTCTGCGGTATGTTGGAGACGGCGGAGGCCGAGGCTGTTCCCCCGCTCCAGCAGGCGGTCATCGCTTCCGTTTCAGCCATGCCCGGCGAGGGGCGGGCGGGAGTCGTTTTCCGGCGTATGCTGCAAGCCGGCGAGAACCGGAAATACCTCTATTATACCGTCCTTTCGGCTACCGGCGACCAAGAGGCGCTGGGCACGATTATGAACGGCTTCCGAGCGGATAAGGGCGTGGCTAAGGATGCGGCTTTTGATGCGTTGCTGAGCTGGAAAGGGGTAGAGGTGGCCGGCGAACTGCTGGCC
>JAISRY010000088.1 GCA_031273385.1 Tannerellaceae bacterium
CGTCTGTATTCTACCGGATTAATGGATTCCCGGAAAGACTTCCTGAGCCTGGGCGTTTATCAGCATTTCGACTATTATGATTCCGACATCATTTCTGCCGTTTCGCCGTACGTACCCTATCGCTTTTGCGCCCCTGCCTCCTTTGGAGTGGGACTTGTTTATGACAATAAACGGTTCAGGAAGTGGAAGATAGATTCTTTTTTTCATGCGAATGTAATTCTTATGGGCGCATCGCTTAGCGACCATTACGTGGTGGATGACAGAAACTATAACCTGGCAAACGGTTTCAGTTGGCAATGGGGCATCAATTTGTCTAACAAAAAGAAATTCAGCGCTTCCCTGCATTACGAGGGGTTCCGTTTTTTCACATGGAAAGGCTACGACAAGGAGATGGACTGGGGCAGCGTCGATCCGCGCAGCCTGAACGTACAGGGTGACGAATCGCAGGCCATATCGCAAGCGCTGCACTTCAGGATGGATTACAAGCTGGCAAACAGGCTCTACTTGACCGGAACGTACTCCAACTATTTCCGCGAAACGACCTACCGCTATTTCGATGATGTCTTCTCTCAAACATCCGAGGGGAAGCTTATGCTCACCTATTTTTTCACTCACTCGCCTTGAAATTAAACGGCTGAGCATGATACACTGCGGATTATTTTTGTACATTTACCGGAAATTTTCATTGTAAATATAACTGATTATGAGAAAAATTGCCCTATTTACAGGATGCCTGTTCCTGGTATGCGCCCTTTCGGCGCAATCTTTTGTGACGGGATTTGTCTATGAAGACGCGAACCACAACGGAAAAAGAGACAGGAAAGAGAAAGGAATACCGCATGTAGCCGTATCAAACAGTGTGGATGTCACATTGACCGACTCGCTCGGAGCCTACCGGTTGCCGGCCGGCAATGACGACATCATTTTTGTCGTCAAGCCCTCCGGATATCAAGCGGCGCTCGATGAATTTAACCTCCCCAAGTCATACTACATCCATAAACCGGCAGGATCGCCGGAGTCGCGCTACAAGGGCGTTGCGCCAACGGGTAAGCTGCCCGCTTCGGTCGACTTTGCACTAACTAAGCAGGATGAGCCGGAGGATTTTACGGCGTTTATTTTCGGCGACACGCAAATATACAACGATCAGGAGGCCGATTACCTGGCCCGCGGGATCGTCGAAGAGGCCAAACGGGTGACGGGAGTCAGCTTCGGCATCACGCTGGGCGACCTGGTGGGCGATACCCTACCCCTCCACGCGGCCTATAAACAGGCCATCAAACAGATCGGACTGCCCTGGTATAACGTCATGGGCAACCATGATATGAACTACGGCGTTGAGTTTGACCGCTTTGCCGATGAGACTTTCGAGGCGAACTTCGGGCCGGCCAATTATGCGTTCAATTACGGGAAAGCGCATTTTATCGTGCTGGACGATATCATCCGCCCCCATCCGTCCACCGGACAGGGCTATACCGGCGGAATGCGCGACGATCAGTTCGAGTTCCTGAAAAACGACCTGAAATATGTCCCTAAAGATCACCTGATTATCATTGCCATGCATATTCCGTTGATCGAAAAGGGGCACGCCGGAGGGTACCGCGACAGCGACCGCCAACGGTTCTATTACCTGCTGAAAGAGTACCCCGATGTGCTGATTCTGAGCGCACATACCCACACGCAATACCAGGTATTGCACGGCAAAGAGCAAGGCGTGGAACGAAAAAAACCGATTCACGAATACAATGCCGGAGCGACATGCGGCGACTGGTATTCCGGCGCGATCAATGAAAAAGGCCTCCCAACAGCCACCATGCGCGACGGAACGCCTCAGAACTATGCCCTACTACACGTAGAGGGAAATGCCTATACCCTTGATTACAAGGCGCTCGGCAAACCCGAAAGCTACCAGATGTCCATCTATCATCCCAAAGCGCTTCCGTCGGGTAGAGGGAGCAGCGCAGCTCTTTTTGTCAATTTTTTCATGGGAAAAGAGAACGACATCGTGGAATACCGGATAGACGGAGGCGCATGGACGAAAATGCAGCAAACGGAAGCCTTTGACCCAACCTACGTCCGGTATGCGCAAGACTGGGATTTTCTGGAAAGGACGATCCCCGGCAGACGTCCCTCCGGCCCTGATTATTGCAGGCATCTGTGGAGAGGATCGATCCCCTCGGGCTTATCCGCCGGGGAGCACAGGGTCGAAGTCAGGGCGATAGATATGTTTGGAAAAATACATACGGAAACAAGCCGTTTCCGGGCCGACAATAATTAACCGCTAACAAACGAAAAAGCGCTTACAGTGTACCTGTAAACGCTTTTTCGCTTGTTGTTTCTGTCGGGGTACCAAGATTCGAACTTGGGACCCCCTGCTCCCAAAGCAGGTGCGCTAACCGGACTGCGCTACACCCCGAAACAATCTACAATTGCGGTGCAAAGGTAACCCTTTATTTCAAACCCCAAAATATTTCACCTGTTTTTTTGTTTCACTTTCCGCCAGTATTCGGTGACGGAGGTTTTTACCTCTTTGCGCAGCAGGAGGATGCCGATTAAGTTGGGTAACGTCATCAGGGCGATTGTGATGCCTGAGAGCGTCCAGATAATGGTTGTGTCTGTAAATGAGGCAAAAAAGAACGCGACGACATAGATGATATGGTAGTAGCGGACATATTTGCTTCCCCACAGGTAGGTGACTGCCCGGTCGCCATAATACGACCACGCCACCGAAGTGGTAAAGGCAAACAGCAACAGCGCCAGGGGGATAACAAACTTTCCCCAGTCGCCCAACAGCCCTTTTTTAAAGGCTTCGGTAGATAGGGGAGCCGAATGTAGCAACGATTTTCCGCTGATCTGCAACCTGTCGCCCAAAGACGAAAGCGCTATGCGTCCGCCCGCGACCGGAAGCTCTCCGTCAAACGGCTTATTGCCCTCTTTCACAACGACTTCTTCGGCGAAAGAACGGGCATGGATCAATGTCACATCGTCGTTCGCCAAACGTCCCTGGCGGATGAGCAGGTTGCCGGAAAAGAGCGGTAGGGCGGTTTTCTTAAGGACATGGCTGGAAACCAGCGCTCTGTCTTCCGGATTCTGTTCGTCATACCTGCCGCTTAATACCGTCAAATCAGCCTGTTGAAACTGGTTCTCATACTTCTCCGCCCATGCGCCGGAGGAGAGTAGCGTCAGGCCGGTGAAGAAACAGATGACAATCGTATCGATAAAAGGCTCCAAGAGGGCAACCATCCCCTCAGACACAGGCTCTTCCGTTCTGGCTGCGGCGTGTGCGATAGGCGCCGAACCCTGTCCGGCTTCGTTGGAAAACAGCCCCCGGTTCACCCCCCTTTTGAATCAAAAAGCGACCGTAGCCCCCAGGAAACCGCCGCCGGCCGCCGTTCCGGTAAAGATATTCCCGAAAATAGCGACAACAGACGGTATGATATTCTGATAGTTGAAAATCAGCACGCTGAGCGCCCCCAGCACATACACCACCGACATGAAAGGCACAAGCCGTTCCGATACTTTGACAATCCGTTTGATCCCGCCAATGACAATCAAGGCCAGCAGTACGGCCAGCACAGCGCCTGTTATATAATGATGTATGCCGAAAGAGGAGAAAATGGCATTCGATATACTGTTGATCTGAGGCAGGCAGCCCGTCCCAAACGACGAACAGATCGTCGCAATAGCAAATAGCGCCGCTAACCAACGCATTTTCAGGCGGTTTTTCATGTAATACATCGGGCCGCCGGAGATGGAGCCGTCTTCCGCCTGTTCGCGGTACTTATGCGACAGGGTGACCTCCACCAGCTTTGTCGTCATGCCGACAAATGCCGTGACCAGCATCCAAAAGATCGCGGATGGCCCTCCCAAATGTATCGCCAAGGCAACGCCGGCGATATTTCCCGTCCCTATCGTGCCGGACAGCGCCGTCGATAAAGCCTGAAAATGAGAGGCATCGCCTATATGTTTATCGCTGTCGTATTTCCCGCTCAATACCCTTATGGCATGACGGAAAAAGCGCATCTGGGGGAATCCAAGGTAAAGCGTATAAAAAAGACCCGTCCCAAGCAACAGGAAAACAAACCACTGCGAACCTCCGAAATAGGAATCAATAATGGTCAGAATATCGTTTATTCTTTGCATACTATCAGAAATAAATTAGAAATACTTACAAATGTAAAGCAAAACAGCAGGCAAAGTAACAAAATTTACGCCACATATCCATCATTAAAAAAAGTAAAAGCGCCCTCAAAACAGC
>JAISRY010000097.1 GCA_031273385.1 Tannerellaceae bacterium
CTTCCGAATGGGTGTGGGCGAAGATGTTGCATGTGTTGCGCGAAGATGCCTCGCTTCGCGGCAAAGCCTATTCCTGGATCGAGCATTGCGACTGGATGCCGGCGCTCCTGACCGGACAGGCGAAGCCCGGTGCGTCGCCGCGCAGCCGGTGCGCCGCCGGACATAAAGCCTTGTGGCATGAGTCGTGGAACGGTCTTCCCTCCGAAGCCTTTCTGACTACCCTGGATCCGCTTCTGGCCGGTTTCAGGGATCACCTCTTTTCCGAAACCTCCCCGTCCGATACGGCTGCCGGATACCTGACCGAGGAGTGGGCGGGGAGGCTGGGGCTGACGACGAAAGTGGTTGTCGGCGTAGGCGCGTTGGATTGTCATATAGGCGCCGTCGGGGCGCAGATCAAACCGGGCGCGTTTGTGCGGGTGATCGGCACTTCGACGTGCGATGTGATGGTCGTCCCTAAGGAGGAGATCGGCGACCGGTTGATCCCCGGTATTTGCGGACAGGTGGACGGCTCCGTCATCCCCTGCATGGTCGGGCTGGAAGCCGGGCAGTCGGCGTTCGGCGATATCTACGCCTGGTTCAGACAGGTGTTGGAATGGCCGCTCCATCATATTACGGCTCATTCCGCGCTGCTCGATGAAGAGGCAAAAAGGGAATTGATCGCGGAGACAAGCCGCCGTATCATACCGGCGCTTTCCGAAGAGGCGGCGAAGATACCGGTGGAGGAGAGCGTCATTGTCGCCACCGACTGGATGAACGGACGGCGTACGCCCGACGCCGACCAGCTATTGAAAGGAGCTATCACCGGCCTCACGCTGGGAAGCTCCGCCCCGATGATTTTCCGGGCGCTGGTGGAGGCGACGGCGTTCGGCTCCAAAGCGATCGTCGACCGGTTTATCGAAAACGGGATCGAGATCAGGGAGGTTATCGGGATCGGAGGCATTTCCCTGAAATCCCCCTTTGTGATGCAAACACTGGCCGACGTGCTGGGTATGCCGATCAAGGTGGCGCGTATAGAGCAGGCTTGCGCTTTTGGGGCGGCCATGTTCGCGTCGGTCGTCGCCGGCGTCTATGGTACGGTCGAAGAGGCGCAGGAGGCGATGGGGCAAGGCTTTGCCCACGAATACGTTCCCGATCCCGGCCGTCACCGGCTTTACGGCGAACTGTACCGGAAATACCTCTCGCTCGGTCGCTTTACCACGACCATTTAATAAACTTATTCTCCCACGGCTTGAAGTCCGGGGCGGGGTTGCCGGGCAATGGATCGCCCAGGGCGTCGCAAACCGTTAGCTTACCTGCCTTTATCCGGCTCGAAACCACCTCCAGTGTGGCCGGCTTACCGCCTGTTTCGCGTAGCTGCAGAAGCACGGCATTCTCACCCTCTACCGGCTTCATCGTGATCAGCAGCAGGTTCGCGGGCGTCAACTCCAACAGGGAGACAGGTTCTGCCGGAGCCTTTTGCCCTCCTCCTGCCGGCAAGACGCGTGTCGGTAGCGGAATCCGGTTTTCCCATGCGAAGCGGGTGGCGTATTCGGTGGTGTTCGTGGCGGCGGAATGGAGAAGATAACGCCATTGCAGTTCGCCCATCTGGTCGGCATTGAAATTGGTTACCCAATAGTTGTTCATCGGCCAGGAGTACATGTGGGCGGACTGTGGGACGGCGCCCGCTTTGTAACGCCCCGTATTGATGGCGCCGAACTGCATCAGCGGGATCTCCGGGCTACAGACGATGACCTGCTCCTTGCCGCCCATCGCCGTGGCGAAGTTCTGTACGGTATACCAGTCGTTCGACGAACCGCGTATCTGGTCTACGCCGGCCTCAATCGTGCCGCCCGGCACATCGAGGTGTATCTTCCCGTTCTCCACTTCAAAGGGGAACGCGATGTAAACGGCTTCGGGATCGGTGACGGCTTTCTTCCGCAAATTATAGATGATCTCGATCTTCTTACTCGTGGAATGGATACGAAATTCCACCGCCAGGTTGTCCGGCTCGCGTCCGGCTACGGTCTCTCCCACGAAGCGGAAACTATCCCATATCGCCCCTTTTTCGTATCGCACAAACCGCATTTTCTCCGGCGGACGGCGGATGAACTGCGGGGCGCGGTACAGCTCCATCGGGTGGCGGCTGTCGATGATCTCGTATATAAACTCGCCCAATTCCCATTCTGCGCCCGGTGTGATCAGCTGTTTGCCTAACTCCTTGTCATACCATCCGCTGATCGTCCCTTTCCGGAGGTTGAAGTCAATGATATACCAGTCGTTTTCCGTCCGGTTTTGTTTCCACAGAGGGTGGGTTTCCGGCTTGTCGGCGGGAGCGCCTTTCACGTGTATGGTGTATTGGGCATAGCCCAGGGGCGGGACATTCTCGACATAGACAGACCAGTACGTCCCATCCGAACGGCGCTCGCCGGCTTGGGCGGGCAACACCTTTCCCGCGGCGTCGACAATCTCGAACTTCCTGTCGCGCGGGATGATCTGATGATCGATATATGCGTTGACGATGCCGCTATAACGCCAGTTCAAGGGGTTGAATACGACGATGGAGGGCGTTGCCGTCTTGGGGATATAGGTTTGCAGCACTCCCATGGCTACCTCGCCCAACAGGCCGGAGCGGCGGTAGGCTTCCCATGCGTATGACTGCTTGAGCGAACGCTGTTCCCATGTCTCGCGCCCATACGGATTGCGCACGCTTTCGCTGTGTCCGAACGTGTGTTCGTCGTAGAAAAGCAGGGCGCGGTTGATGTGATCGAACTGGCTGTTCACATCCCGGGGGAGCGCGGCGCCCTGTATCTTGGCCAGGGATAGCGCCGTCTGGTAGGCGATGATGTCGGAATGGGTGATGCGCGATATGGCGGCTTCACGCGCTCCGGAGGCAAAGCCGTCCGTCCACCAGTCAGGCCATGCGCCCCGGATGGTTTGTATCTTACCGGCATAGCGGGATTCGACCTCTTTGAAAAACTCGCTGGCGACGGATGAGCGCAGCTTCGGCCATTCATATTTCTCGTTCCATCGCCGGATCATTTCGCTGCTGTTGGTCGACGGCGGGGAGTTGTCGGTCGAATAGCCGGAATGTTGTGCGACGGCGATATCGTACGGATAGCCTTTATTCCCCAATGTCTCCAGGTAGTTCAACAGCCGCTCCTCGAAACGGGCGAAGTTGTCGGACTCCACGCCGAAGAAGTTCCCTTGCATATAATGTTCGGCACGGTAGGTCAGTATCTTTTTGCCGGAGGGCGACTGCCACCAGAAAACGGTCGGGTAGTCGAAAGCGATCAGCGCACGATGGCCATGCGTCCCCATATTGACATACTTCACGCCGAGGTCGGCAAAATATTCGCTGAAACACCAGCCGATGCCGTTCACGTCGTTCTGCATGGCCAGCTCCGACTTCAGGCCGGCGTCGCGGAACTGCTTCAGGGGATAGAGCGAAGCGGCAAGGGTTTGTTCGTCGGGCAGTTCGTCGAAGTTCAGGTACATCGCCGCCAGTTCGATCCGCCCCTCTTCCACCCGTTTCTTGAGGCGGGCGATCTGTTCGGCGGGACGGGATTTGAGGTACTCGCTGACAGCCCACGATATTTCGCATGTCCACCGGAAATGCGCCTCTTCGGGATAGTGATCCGTGGCGTCGCAATAATCGAGCGCATAGTCGATATAGCGCAGATGCTCGGCCAGGATCTCCGTTTGCGAACGGGTATAGCCGATGTCGGTATGGGAATGTTGGACAAAGTTCATCGTCCATTGGCGTGGAGGCGCAACGTCTACCGGAATGGATGCTTTCTCTTTGCCGTTGGCCAGCGTCAGCTCCATCTGTTGCGGGACGGTTACTTGCGGTATTTCCAAAAGGAAAAGGTTTTTCCCTGTCTCCAGTTTCTCTTTCCAGCTCCGTCCGCCCAGCGTCAGCGTAACCGTCGCCGGTTTGCCGGCGTGATTCACCGTTGCCTCGACCTTTTGCGTCAGGCCGTTCTTCGACTTATACACGGCCGGCAGCAAACGCGCCTCGATGACAGGCTGTTGAACCGGAAGGGATGCAGCATCTTTCGTATGATACTGTATCTTGAACCGGTAGGCGATGCTGCCCTCCCACCACATGGTGAAATTCGTCCCCCACAGGTTGTTGAACAGACAAAAATGAATGCCTTTGCTGATATCGGGCAATCCGGTGGAATAGTTCAATGCATTACGTTCACCGATGGCGACCACCGGCGCATCAAGGCTCGTAATACGGAAATAGCCTTTGTTCGTGACGATATCCACATAGCTGTCGATGCCGTGCATCTGACGGTTGCCGCCTTTCACCACATCCAGTACGTCCACCCTGTCACCCATCTTTTCGGCAAACACCGACACCACCTCCGATGGGATAAACGACACCCAATAGGCTTCGGGCAGGCGGTTGGCCGGCTTATTGACCAACGATACAGTCATTTCTATGCTGCCGTCCTTTTTGACGATGTATTGGCTATTGACCTGCTCCGGCAGGATTCGTCTATCTATCGCCGGATGGCTGGGGAAATCAAGCAGGCAGTCTATCTGTTTGTCTTCGCCCTGTTTGCCGACGGCGATATGTGTAGCCCCGGCCGTTACGGATGCCGACTGCGCTTTGCTCTTCTCCAAACCCGGTTTACCGAAATCGCTCACCGCCCATCCATGGTTGCCTCGCGT
>JAISRY010000104.1 GCA_031273385.1 Tannerellaceae bacterium
TACTCACATCCACTGTTCCGAAGAGGAATGGGAAGGGCGATTCAAAGAGGAGTAAGTCAGAAGACCTGCCAGATAAATGAGGTTTAAAGCTTTCGAGGAATAGAGCTTGAGACAAACAAGGCACAGGAAATGAATCACACTTCATCTCTTCTGCACGTTTATCCCACGATTCTTTTTAAGAAGCTGTCAGGTTTAAAACGGCTTTTTATGTTGTTGAACAGAACATTTTTTGTAGGCGTATTGCTGTTGCCGGCAAGCGTTTTTGCACAGAGCAAACTGGATAGCATCCAGCGGTTGGGGGAGGTCGTTGTGGTGGCCGACCGTTACCACGAAGTGATTCCCTCACAGCGGCTTGCGGGGGAGAAGCTGGAGGCGCTCGGCAGTTTTTCCGTCGCCGACGCCATCCGCTATTTTTCCGGCGTACAAATCAAGGATTATGGCGGTATCGGCGGGTTAAAGACGGTGGATATCCGCAGTATGGGCACGAACCACATGGGGGTTTTCTATGATGGTATCCAATTGGGTAACGCCCAGAACGGACAGATCGACCTGGGGAAGTTCTCGTTGGACAATATCGAAGAGATATCCCTTTACAACGGGCAAAAAAGCGAGATATTCCAGTCTGCAAAAGACTTCGGTTCGGCGGGAACGATCTATTTGCGTACCGCACGCCCCCGCTTTGAGAAAGGGAAGAGAGAGCATTTCAAGGCCTTTTTCCGTACCGGTTCTTTCGGCCTGGCCAACCCCTCCCTCCTTTGGGAGCGGAAAATCAGCGGGACGGTCAGCTTGTCCCTCAACGCCGAATACATCGCCTCTTCCGGCAAGTATAAGTTCCGCTACCGCAAAGTACTTGACGGCAGCGTGGCGTGGGACACGACGGCTGTCCGACGGAACGGGGATATCCATTCGCTGCGCCTGGAGGGTGGCGTCAATGGGTTGATGGACGAGGGGAAATGGCATGTCAAGAGCTATTTCTATGATTCGGAAAAGGGGATTCCCGGCGCGATAGTTAATAATGTATGGAAACGTTCGCAGCGGCAATGGGACAGGAATTTCTTTACGCAGGGCAGCTTCCACAAACGGCTGTCCAACCGCTTCGAGCTATTGGCCAACGGCAAATATGCCAACGATTGGATGCGCTACCTGAACCCCGATACCACCCTGATGTATATCGACAATACCTTTCGCCAACAGGAGATTTACCTCTCCCTGGCCAACAAATACGCCATCCTCCCCCACTGGGACGTGAACCTGTCCACCGATTACCAGTGGAATACGCTGGATGCCTCCTTGCAGGATTTTGTCCATCCCAAACGCAGTACCCTGCTTGTCGCCCTGGCTACGGCCTTTGAATGGCAAGGGCTGAAAGCGCAGGCCAGCCTGCTCGGTACGTTCGTCTTTGAAAAGATCGCCGGCGACAAAAGGGAGTATACGCCCGCCGTTTTCCTCTCCTACCAACCTTTCAGGCAGCACAATTTCAACCTGCGGGCGTTCTACAAGCGCATCTTCAGGATGCCGACATTCAACGATCTATATTATACCGATATCGGCAATATCGCCCTCCGCCCCGAATATACGGCACAATATAATGTAGGGTTTCATTATGGCACGACATTCCGGCAGGGGGTGATCCACAGCCTGGACGTCCGTGCGGATGCCTATTATAATGAGGTAACGGACAAAATTGTCGCCATCCCGAAAGGCAACGGGCAGTACCGCTGGATGATGATGAACCTGGGGTATGTCGAAATACGCGGAGTGGATGTTTCGGGGCAGGCCGGTTGGCGTCTCCCCGCACATATCGCCCTCCATACCAGCCTGAACTACACCTTTCAGCGGGCGCAGGATTTCACCGACCCCACCGATAACGACCCCGTCGCCGGAACCTACGGCGGACAGATCGCCTATATCCCGCGGCACAGCGGATCGGCCATCGCCAACGCCGTTTACCGCTCATGGGACATGAATTACAGCTTCATCTATGTCGGCGAACGCTATCACAACTCCTCCAACATCCGCGAAAACTACGAACAGCCCTGGTACACGCACGACCTGACGCTTGGCAAAACGTTCGTATACGGGAAAATAAAAGGCAAACTCTCGGCAGAGGTAAACAATATCCTCAATCAATACTATGATGTGGTACTGAACTACCCGATGCCGGGACGGAATTATAAACTGATTTTAAAGATTGAACTATGAGTAAGCAACACGGTGTATTATGGATTGCCGGGCTGATCCTTTGCCTGGCTTCCTGCAGAAAAGACGATGAGATCATCATTCCTGATACCGTTCCTGTCGAGACGCCCGAAGAGCCGGATCCGGAAGACCCGGAAGCTCCCGAAGCCCTTTCTATCCGGGGGTTTTACCTGCTGAATGAGGGGAATATGGGGAATAATAAATCCACGTTGGACTATTACGACTATGAAACGGGGGAGTATCACCGCAATATCTTTGCCTTTGCCAACCCCTCCGTTCCCAAGGAGTTGGGCGACGTGGGAAACGACATTAAAATCTATGGCAGTAAGCTTTATGCCGTCATCAACTGTTCCAACAAGATAGAGGTGATGGATAAATATACGGCTGTGCGCCTGGGGCAGATTGATATCCCCAACTGCCGCTATATCCGTTTCCACGAGGGGTATGCCTACGTGACGTCGTATGCCGGCCCGGTGAAGCTGGATCCCAACTATGAGCAGTTGGGGTATGTCGCAAAGGTGGATACGGTTACCTTTCAGGTGCTTGACCGCTGTCTGGTCGGCTTTCAACCCGACGAACTGGAGATTCAGGGCGACAAAATCTACGTCGCCAATTCCGGCGGTTACATGTACCCGAACTACGAAAATACGGTATCGGTCATTGATATCCCCACATTTACCGAAACGAAACGGATTGAAGTCGCCCGTAACCTGCACCGCCTCCGCCTCGACCGGCACGGCACCCTGTGGGTAAGCTCGCGGGGCGACTATTACCACCAGCCCTCCCGCCTGTACTGGATTGATACGCAAAAGGATATATTGGTCGACTCGATCAATGTCGCCATCTCCAATGTCCATTTGGACGGCGATTCGCTTTACGTCTACAGTACGGAATGGAGCTACCTCACGATGTCGAACGTGATTACTTACGGTATTGTGGATGTGGTGAAAAAGGAGGTCGTCACAAGGAGTTTTATCACCGACGGCACAGAGCAGCGCATCAAAATCCCCTACGGTATCATGGTACATCCGCTAACGAAAGATATCTACGTAACGGATGCCAAAAACTACGTGACGCCCGGAACCCTCTACTGCTTCGACAAAGAGGGCAAACAGAAGTGGAACGTACGAACAGGCGACATCCCGGCACATTTTGTCTTTTTGGAAGAGATCAAGTCGGGGCCGTAAGGAATTGTGCTATGGACGGTAGAGCTTTAGTCCTGGTATGAACGTGAAATCTTTCAGATTAAGGGTAAACAGTTCGAGGTTATGGCAGATAGCGGTAGCGGCAATGAGGGCGTCTCCTAAAGCTAATTTATGGGATAAACAATATTTCTCTACTAATCTAACAGCCATTACTGATATTTCACGTTGAATAGGCAAAACAATCCAATTATTTATGTCTTTACTAATAATATGTAACTCATGTTTGTTTTTTGCACCGAAAAAAAGTTCGATACAAGTAACATCAGAAATCGCAAGATTCTCACTTCCGATGTTTTTGATAATGTCGGAAATATGAATATTGTTTCGGTATGCCTCAATAAGAATATTCGTGTCGCAGAGTATCATTTATCGGTTAAGCCTAAACGTTTATCAATGCCCGATGCCTGTCTCCGGAGTTCTTTGGCGTCTATGTCGCGGTCTTTCCACAGACCGAATGTAAGCGGAAAGTTTTCATCGGTTTTTTCACCGGATTTGGAAACGGTTTTTTTCACTCTCTTGGCAGTGGCTTTTATTTCAGTGTCTATGTCCCAAGACTTTAAAAGGGACAACAGAACATCAAGCTTGCTCTGTTCTATTTGATTTTTTAGAATGAGATGTATCATGATCGAAACAGTTTAAATGATTAATAGTACAAATATAAAGACAATTTTATGAAGAAAAAAATGAAACACACGAAAAGGGCTGACGGGGCGTACCTCTATCGCTGGGGTATCGTCGTTCTTGTCAGTTTGTTGGGGGCGGTATGTATGTCCGCTCAATCGCCTTACATCCATAAGGTATATGATTTTCGGCCTGCTCCGGGGCAGTTTGTGAACGATTTGCCCGAATATGAGCCGGGCGACACCAAAGAGGATATGATCCGCAAAGTGGAAGAATACATTGCCGGCGAAAACCACAACTATGGCATGGTCTCCCTTGGCGGATATGGCGGGTATATCGTTTTCGGCTTCGACCATCTGGTGGAGAACAAGCCGGGCAAATACGATTTTAAAATATGGGCAAACGCCTTTTACGCCAATGCCAACCCCAACCAGGGGGCGTCGCGCGAGGGAGGGAGCTGCGAACCGGGGATCGTGATGGTCTCTTACGACGCCAACGACAACGGCATCCCCGATGATGAATGGTACGAACTCGCCGGCAGCGAATACCGCAAGCCGCAGACCATACACAACTACCGCATCACCTACCATAAGCCCGACGAAAACAAGGAGAAAACACCCGACTACGGTTACCCCTACCTGAACGACACCACCTACATCCGCTGGACAACCAACGGATACGGCGACGGCTACCTCTACCGCAATACCTACCACGACCAGTCCTATTACCCGCAATGGATAACGGACGAAACCCTCACCTTTGAGGGTACCAGGCTGGCCAACAACTATGTAGACGAAAGCGGACAGGGCAGTTACTACGTCCAGTACGCCTACCATTGGGGCTATGCCGACAACCATCCGAATACCGACAACCGTTCGGGTTTCAACATCGAATGGGCTGTCGACGCCGCCGGAAAGAGTGTCCAGCTCCCCGGCATCCACTTCGTAAAGGTCTATACCGGCGTCAACCAATACTGCGGATGGCTGGGTGAAACATCCACCGAGATCGTCGGCGCCGAAGACCTCCATATCACCAAGCGCGATGCCGATGTCCCCATCTTCGCCAACGGTATCGCCTTAGACCGTACGGCCGTAACGGTGCGCTCCGGCAGCACGGCACAGCTCACCGCCACCATCAGCCCCTCCAATGCGACGAACAAAGCCGTCACCTGGAAAAGCCTTTCAGAGAAAGTAGCCACCGTCGAAGAGGGCTTGGTCAGCGCACTCGCCGAAGGTACGGCGGTCATCCAGGCTATTTCAAACGACGGCTACTACATGGCCGCCTGCACCGTTACGGTGACCGGCTCAACAGGTATGGAAGATACCGCCGACGGCAATGCCGGGGTATATTACGCCGACGGCACGTTGCACCTCCGCCACCTGCAAGGATACGCCTGTACGGTGGTGACGCTGGGCGGACAAAGGGTACAAGGCTACCGCCGCGTAACGTCTTCGGATGAGGTGCATACGCTCCGCCTTGTATCCGGCGTGTACATCCTCGCGGCGGAAAAGCGGGGAGAAAGGAAGACGTTCAAATTCGTCGTCTTTTAAAAGATATCAGTAAACTATCAAATTTAGTAATCAGTAAAACAATGTAATGATGAAAAAAGTTAGACATTTATTTTTATTGCTTTTGACAGCAACAGGCCTGTTTGCGCAGGAACGGGTAACGACGGTGCAGGGGCGCCCTTATGATTTCGGCAAACATGAGCCGCCCAAGGCACAGTTCACAACGCTGAGGAGCGGTAGCTCCTTTACGTTCGACGATATCACATTCTGGACGGGAGAGGGAAGCAATCGGGCGGCCCTTGTCGTCCAATGGAACGACGACAGGGAGACCAACGCCATGGCCTGGGGCTATCAGTGGGACGGCAAAGCCAATGGCGTAGACATGGTGGCGGCGGTCGCAAAAAACGATCCCCGCTTCTTTGCCATGACGGAATATACCACCTCCGGATACGGCTCGGCCATTGGCGGACTGGGCTATGACAGGAACGGCGACGGCCTCTTTACCATCAAAAACAAAAAGACGGGAGAGACCCTCTATCCCAATGAGGACGGCCTGTTTATGGCCGCCTCGGGATACAATTACGATGACTTTGCCGTCGGCGATCCCGAAGACTTCTGGCAGTCCGGATGGTACCAGGGCTACTGGTCGTACTACCTGAAACAGGAAGACGGCGACTGGGGCTACAGCGGCGTGGGAGCAAGCGGGCGCGTGCTGTCCGACAACTGCTGGGACGGATGGAACTATGCCGTCGACATGTCGACAAGGCCGTTCAAGGAGGTGATGGCCGCCGAACCGGAGGGGTATACCTACGGAACATTCCTCTTCTCGGGCGACGACACGAAAAGCCAGGTACACATGGCGGATAAAAAGGGCGCATTTGCCTATGACATCTATGCCGCAGCGAATACGAACCAGGCGCTGCCGCCCAACCTGCAGCAGGCCACCATCTTCGGCCACGACCTTTACCTCGTCTTCGGCGATACCGGGGCAGGCAAAGGCAGCCTGGTCATTGCCGACGCGAAAAAGCTGACGCGGAAAGCGGTTATCGGTACGGTTGACGGAAAGGCCTTTGCCGGCGTTTCACCCGAAAAAGGCTACCTGGCGACTTCACAGGGGATCGTAGTGGTCAACCTCGAAAGCCAGACGCTTGGAGGGGTGGTCTACGGAACGCAGGCCGAGGCTACCGGGCGGCTGCTTCATGCCGGGGACTACCTGTTCGCCATCCGGAAACCGGACGGGCTACGCATCATTGATACCCGGACGGATCAGATCGTCCAGACCCTGTCCGGCGCTTTCACGGCGATCGCCCAAAGCCGGGATGGGACGGTATGGGCGGCTGCCGGATCAAAATTGGTCAGGATCAATCCCGTCAGCCTGGCTACGGAAGATATCCCGCTTCCCGTCAATGCACGCATGGCGGGGAGCGACGGCCGGACTTTCCTTGCCGATGCCAAAGCCGATGCGCTGTACTGGGTCAACGACGGGTATGCGAACCCGACAAGCATCTACCGCTATGAAGCGGGAAAGGCCTCTTCGCTCGATCATCCGTTCTTCTCTCTTCCCGACCCTAAAGGCGTCCGGTTTACGGCCATCGGGCTGGATAACAAAACGGGACAACTCTTCGCCGGCGCCGCAAAAGCGACGGCGACAAATGCGAACATCCTGTACGTCGTGGATGCAGAGAACGGCGACCTGCTGCATGCCTACCGCCCGAATCAAGCTCCGGGCGAGGTGTCGGCGCTTCTTTTCCCCGACAGTCCCCCCACCTTTGAAAGCATCGAAGCGGCCTATACATTCCCGTTGGATGGCGCGCCGCTCTCCATTGCGGTGAACGGCATAGCGGTGGATAAGGACGATCCCGACTGTAATATCCGCCTCTCTGTCCTATCCAAAGACCCGTCGCTTGTAACGGCGGAGATCCTTTCCGGCCAGCTCGTTATCTCCCCCGTCGCCAACCAAAGCGGACATACGCAGGTGACGGTAAAGGCGCTCTCGAACGGGAAAACAAGCAAGAAAGAGGTAGGCGTCACCATTACAAGGGCGTTGGAAAGCATTGCCTTTGACAGCCGGGCAAAGACCCTGAAGAGGGGAAGCCTCGACACGCTCCAGGTGACCTTTACCCCCGCCAATGCCACCAACAGGGAGGTGTCGTGGAAAACGACCGATTACGGCGTGGCGAATGTCAGCAGCGCCGGCGTCGTCACCGCAAGGGCGGTAGGCGAAGCGAAAATCATCGCCATCGCCAAAGAGGGCGAATGGACGGATACCTGTACGGTCACCGTCGTCGACGAACCGCTCGCCGGCATTGCCCTGAACAAACCGTCGACAGAGGTCTACCTCAACCGGCGGGATACCCTGTTCGTGCAGTATACGCCGTTCGACGCCAGCAACAAAACCGTCACGTGGAAAGCCGACCCGACGGGCGTCGTCCAATTAAGCAGCAATTCCGACCGCCTCATCATAACGGGGGTAAAGCTGGGAACGACTACCCTTACGGCCACCTCCGCCGACGGCGGTTTTACGGCGGAGTGCCAGGTGAACGTCACATTCAATCCGGCGGCCCAGTTGACGCTCAACACCAATACGGTCGAACTGAACGTCCCCAACTCCGCCTCCCTCACCGCTACGTTCCTGCCTGCCAATGCCAGCAACAGGGATATCGCCTGGTTTTCCGCCAATCCCGACATTGCCAAAGTCAGCGCGTCGGGCTATGTGACTGCCGTCGCCAAAGGCGAAACGCAGATCATTGCGCAATCCAAAGACAACGCGTCGCTGGTAGCCGCCGCAACGGTGAAAGTAGGCTTCGTCCCGGTTACAGGCCTCGTATTGGGGGAAACCGAAAAGACCGTCGCCCTGCCGAAAAGGATATACAGCCTGCCGGCCACCGTCACGCCGTCCGACGCCAGCGACAAACAGGTTGTCTGGACATCCTCCGACGAAGAGCTGGCGACCGTCAACCAGTATGGAAGCGTCTCCCTCCTGAAGCCGGGCAGCGTCACTATTGCAGGCGTCACCGGGGATGGCGGCTTTACCGCCGAATGTCGCCTGACCATCGTCGACACGATCCACGTAACGGGTATCTCGCTGGAAGAGAAAGAGGCTTGGCTGAAAGTGGGAGGCACCAAATATATGTACAATACGATCCTGCCGGCTGACGCCACGCTCACGACCTATACCCTGGCATTCGAGAAGCCGGAGGTCATCAACCGCTCAACGCCCACCTCCAGCTATATCAAGGCGCTCGCCCTGGGGGACTGCAAGGTGTACGTCACGACGGTGGACGGGAGCTTCACCGACTCATGCCTGATCCACGTAGTGGAAAATGCCCAAAGCTTGAGCCTCGGCATCGAAGAGAAAGCGCTGATCGTCGGCGAAAAGCACACCCTCGCCGCCACGGTAGCCCCCGCCAACGCCCGCCAGGAAGCAACCTGGACGACAACCGACAAGGCCGTAGCAACCGTCGACGACAACGGCGCCATCACCGCCCTGAAAGCCGGGACGGCATTGATTATCGCCGCCAGCCGCGACAACGCGAACCTCAAAGATACCTGCACCGTCACGGTGAGCGACCAGGCATCAACGGGCATCGTGCTGAACGAGACGGCGACAGCGCTGTGGCTCAACGAAAGCCGGCAACTTACCGCCACCGTCGTTCCCGCCAACACCACCAACCGGCGTGTAGCCTGGAAATCGTCGGACTATACCGTAGCGGACGTCAACAGCGCAGGCTATGTCAGCGCCCTGAAAGCGGGTAAAGCCATCATTACGGCAACGGCCAAAGACGGCGGCGCGGAGCAGTCCTGCGAAATCACCGTCCGCGAAGTAGACTACACCGACGGCGTCTTCTTCATCAACGAAGACTGGTTCGGGCACAACAACAGCACCGTCAATTTCCTCTCTGCCGACGGGGCGTGGAAATACCGCGTATTCCAGGCCGAGAACCCGGGGCATGAGTTGGGATGCACCTCCCCCTACGGCGCCATCTACGGCGGTAAGTTCTACATCGTCTCCAAGCAGTCGAAAGACCCGGGGTCAAGCATCCGGGGCAGCCGCCTCGCCGTCGTTGACGCCCAAACGATGAAGCTGGGAAAAGAGTTCGCCTATTTCGGACAAGGGGAAAACGACCCTGCCGCCGACGGACGGGCTTTCCTCGGAGTGGACGAACACAAGGGATACATCTCCTCGAGCAACGGGATATGGCTTTACGACATGGATAGCGAAACGATAACGGGACAGCTCGCCGGCACAGGCAATACGTCGGGCAGCCTCTACCTCGGACAGATGGGTACGATGCTGCGCGTCGGCGGACGGGTATTTGCCGTCAACCAGCAAAACGGACTGTTCGTCATCGACGCCGAAACGGATGCCGTACAGACGGTGATCGCCGCGCCTAAAGATGGAACTACACAGCGCGGATACGGTTCGGTGGTACAGTCGAAAGACGGCAACCTCTGGCTGAGCGTAGCGACGGATGTCAGCGGAGGCGGCGGTTCGGCCGGTTATATGCTGAAACTCGATCCCTGGACACTGGACACCACCCGCATCGCTCTCCCCGCAGACATGAAAATCCCCAACTCATGGTATGCCTGGACAGCCGACGGCTTCTGCGCCAGCGCAAAGGCGAACAAGCTGTATTGGAAAAAAGACGAAGCCAACTGGTGGTTCGCTCCCTATACGCAAATCGTTTCCTACGATATCGACCTGGGCGCGTTCAGCGTCGTATTCGACGCGAAGGTCTACAGCCCGGACGATCTCTGGGGACTCTACGGGGCAGGTTTCCGCGTCGACCCGAAAACGGACGACATCTACGCTTTCCTGCTGCACAACGGGGCTACGATGGAAAACAAATACCGTACCGTAAAGATCAATACGCAAACGGGAGCGGTCAGCGGCGAATATCCGATGGAGGACAACTACTGGTTTCCCGCCCTGCCGGTCTTCCCCGACAATGCAGAGCCGGTCGTAAGCGGCACATTGGACGACCTCACCATTACGGAGGAAACACGTATCTGGTTGGGCGACAAAGCGACCGACGCCGACAGTCCCGACGCCGCCATCGTCAAGAGCATCCTTCCCGGATACGACGAGGGGCTGCTTTCGGCCTACGTCTGGCACGACTCCCTGGTTGTCGCCCCGCTGACACGTCCAGCGGCGGATACCCCGACGGCGCTCACGCTGACATTCAACTCCAACGGAAAGGTCGCATCAAAGACTATCACCGTAACGGTAGCGGCCAGCTCGACCGGCATCGCATCGCCCACCGGCACGGAGGCCAGGGTACGGTACGCCGCCGGATCGCTCCGCCTGACAAACCTGGACGGATACGCCTGCACAGTAATCACCCTAAGCGGACAAAAGCGACAAAGCTACCGCGTAACCTCCCCAGAAGAGACGCACCCCGTCCGCCTCACCTCCGGCGCCTACCTCCTCACAGCCGAAAAGCCGGGAGAGAGAAAGACATTCAAGTTTGTCGTCTTCTGAAAATAGATAACCCTGCCTAAGGGTTTGAGGGCGTTGCCTCCGGGCAGCGCCCTCTCTTTTTATCTAAAGAGCTCACCATTCGATGGGCGTCTGGCCGCTGGCGATGAGGTAGTCGTTTGCTTTGCTGAAATGTTTGTTTCCGAAGAAGCCGCGGTAGGCGGACAGGGGGGAGGGGTGCGCGGACTGGAGTACCAGGTTGCGCGTCGTGTCGATGAAATTGCCTTTCCGCTGTGCGTATGCTCCCCAGAGGATGTAGACGATATGGCTGCGCGAGGCGGCGAGCTGGTGGATGACGGCGTCGGTAAAGGTTTCCCATCCTTTGTTTTGGTGCGAACCCGCCTGGTGCGCACGAACGGTCAGCGTGGCGTTCAGCAGCAAGACGCCCTGGTCTGCCCAGCGGGTAAGGTCGCCGCTGTGGGGGATGGGTTTCCGGCAGTCGTCTGCAATCTCTTTGAAGATGTTGTGCAAAGAGGGCGGAAAGGGGATCCCCTCCCTGACGGAGAAGCACAGCCCGTGCGCCTGCCCAGGCTCGTGGTAGGGATCCTGCCCGAGGATCACCACCTTTACCTTATCAAAGGGACAATGGTCAAAGGCGCTGAAAATAAGATGGCCGGGAGGGTAGACCGTCCCTTGCCGGTAGGCCTCTCGGACAAACTCCGTCAGTCGCTGGAAGTACTCCTTTTCAAACTCTCCGGCCAACCGCCTTTTCCAGCTCTCTTCTATTTTTACATCCATTACGCTCCGGTTTAATCATCCATAAAGTGGCAAAGATAAGGATAAAAGGATAGATAAAAATAGGACGGGAGCAATTTTTATTTGCTCCCGTCCCGTTTGAAATTGCTCCCGACCTATTTGAAATTGCTCCCGTCCTATTTTGGGGCGCTCGCACCCGTCTGAATTCCGCATGCACGCTCCAGTTCCACCAGGGCGGCGGCGCAGCGGTAAAGTGTCTCACAATAACTGGTTTGCACGTCATTGAACGTCCGTTGGGCGTTGAGCAATTCGAGGATGCCCGTTTCGCCGCGCTCGTAGCTGTAGGCCTTTTTCCGAAAGATGGCCTCCGCTTCGTCGAGCATACCGCCGTCGAACTGTTCGACTTGCCGTGCGGCGATGATGTACTTGTGATACGCTTCGACGACCTCCGCACTGATTTGCAGTTCGATGGCCTGGTAGCGCATCTCCTCCTGCCCGGCTGCAAATTGGGCGGCCCGCATAGCGCCTTTGTTGGCGTTGGAGAATTTCAGGGGGATACTGATTCCCGCCGTTACCCCTCTGAATGGCGGCGCGGGGGCTATCTCGTTCAATACCTCGGAGGAGTAGCCGCCGCCGATGCGGAGGCCGAGGTCTATGGCGCGGTTCGCTTTCGCCAGGCGCAGGTTGGCCAGCGAAACCTCCTGTGATTTCAACGCCGCCTGCAGGTCTGCGCGGTTGTTTTGTGCCGTCATGATCAGGTCGGGCAGGTGAAAGTCACGTTTTATGTAGACCAGCTCCCCGGCGATGGAGTCGGGCAGTTCCATGTCCCTGTCTCCCTGGAATAACAACAGTTGCACCAACGCCTCCCGCAAATCCCCCTCGCTCGCATACAGATCGTTCAGCATCGTGGCGGCTTCCAGTTTGGACTGCCGCGCGTCCACTTCGGTGATAGCCCCGGCGTGGAGGCGCACGCTGTCGGCGCGAGCCAGTCCGGCCATTTGCCGGTACGACGACTGTTGGATGCCGTACAGTTTCTTTTGCTTCAAAGCGGTCAGGTAGGCCAGGGTAGCGTCGGCCTGCAAGTGTCGGAAATAATCTTCCAGCAACGCGACGGTCATCTCCTTTTCACGCTCGGCCAAGCGGATGCGGGCTTTCCGTTTACCGCCCAGCTCCAGCGTATAACTCAGCTCCGCATCTATGGCGTAGCCCATGTGCAGGTTCCAGTCCTGGTTGTTCGCGTAGCTGAGCGACAGCTCCGGATCGGGGAAAGCCCTTGCTGCCGTGGCGTTGGCTTCGGCAATATCCACGTTGTACCTCTCCGCCAGGTAGCTGACGTTGGTGTATCTGACCCGGTTCAGGTAGTCGTTGTACGTCAGCGCCTCCCTATCCCGGGCATGGCCGGTAGCGGTGATGCACAGAAGAGCGAGCAGGATGGCCGGCTTGAACCGTTTCCGGTTTTCCAGCATATAATAGAGCGTCGGCAGGACATAGAGCGTGAGGATCGTTCCACACAACAGGCCGTAGACGATAACCGTCGCCAACGGACGCTGTACGTCGGAGCCTATGCCGGTGGAGAGGGAGGCGGGAAGCAGTCCCAATACCGCTACGGTAGCCGTCATCAGTACCGGGCGCAGCCGGTGTGACGCGCCGGAGACGACGGCCTCTTTCAGCTCCGTTCCCTTTTTGCGCAGCACGTTGATGTGCGAAATCAGGATGACGCCGTTTTGGATAAAGACCCCGAAAAGGGCGATAAATCCCACGGCGGACGACACATTCACCGTCATCCCCCGCACGACCAGCGCCAACATACCGCCAAAAACGGCGAGCGGCAACATCCCGATCAGCAGTCCCGCCTGGCGGAATTTCCCAAACGTAAAGAACAGCAGCAGGAACATCACGGCCAGCGTGATGGGCATCACCACGGCGAGCCGTCCGAACGCGCGGTGTTGGTTCTCCAATTGCCCGGCCCAGTGGAAGTGAAACGCGGCGTGGTCGTACTTTACCTGCTCCTCTATCTTCGCTTGCGCCTCGTTGACGAACGAGGTCAGATCCCGTCCCCTCAGATTGATACGCACGGTCACAAACCGCCGGTTCATCTCGCGGGAGATCATACTGGCGCCCGTCGTCGTCTTGATCTGCGCGACGGTCGACAGCGGTATCATGGCTCCGGACGACGACGTGAGCATGAGGGCGCCGATCTTTTCGGGCGTATCGCGCGAAACGTCGTTGTAGCGGCAAATCACGTCATACACCCGGCTGCCGATAAATACCTGCGAAATCGCCTTTCCCCCGATAGCCACCTCGATCAGCTCGGCGACGTCGGCGACGTTCAGCCCGTACTGGGCGATCTTGTCGCGGTCGGCCACAATCTGAAGCTGCGGCAGGAAAGGCTCTTCCATAATGCCGACGTCGCCGGCGCCCTCAACGCCCGCCAACACGCCGGTCACCTGTTCGGCGATCCGGCGGCTTTCGGTAATGTCTTCCCCATAAATCTTAATGGCCAGGTCGCTGTGCGATCCGGCAATCTGGTCCATCACCATATCTATAATGGGCTGCGAAAAGCCTACGCCGTAGCCGGGCATCGTATCGGTCATCGCCGCCATATCGGCGATCAGGCCTGTCTTCCGCCGGCCATCTTTCCAGGTGTCGTAGGGCTTCAGGCCGATCATCACCTCGATGTAGGAAAAGGAGAAAGGGCATACCCCCTCGTCGTCGCGGCCGGTCTGGGTCATTACGTAGGTGACCTCGTCAAACTCCCGGAGCCGGTTGCGGAGCGTAGTCGCCATCTCGGACGACTTCTCGAGCGACATACCCGGGGGCAGCTGTACCTGGAGCCAGATACCGCCCTCGTCGAGCGGGGGCAGGAAGTCTTTCCCCACATATACCGACAGCCCTACCACCGCCAACAGGATAACGGCGATCGGGGCGATGATCTTTTTCGGGGCGGCGATGATCTTGGAGGTTTGCCTTTTGTATAGTTCGGTCAGGCGTTCGAGCCAACGGTTGTGATACACTTTCTGCGGTTTTTTGTATACGGCAAAAGCCAGGCCGGGGATCAGGATCAGCGCAGCGGCCAGGGCGCCCAGCAGGGCGAACCCCAATGTAAAGGCCATCGGTGTAAAGAGTTTCTGCTCCACCCTGTCGAACGCAAAGAGCGGCAGGTAGGCGATGATGATAATCAGCGTGGCGAAAAAGATCGGCTTGGCCACTTCAGCCGTTCGCTTGACGATGCCTGCCCTGTCCAACGGCTCATCCGGGTTGTCTTCCCGCTTTTTGAGGATCGTCTCCATCATCACGATCGTGCCGTCCACGATAATCCCGAAGTCGATAGCGCCCAGCGAGAGCAGGTTGGCGGGAATATCCGTCAGCCACATCAGGATAAAGGCGATCAGCAGCGAAACGGGAATGGTGATCGTAGCCAGCAACGCCCCTTTCGGGCTTCCGAGGAAAATAATCAGGACGCCGATCACCAGCAGGATACCGAACAGCAGCGTATGCGAAATGGTGTCGAGCGTGGCGTCGACCAGTTCCGTCCGGTCGTAAAAGGTATGGATCCGGATGCCTCTCGGCAGGATGTTGTCGTTCAGGTCGTCCACCGCGCGGTTGATCTCTTTGAGTACGCGCGAGGGGTTTTCGTACCGCAACAGTTGCACCATCCCCTGCACGCCGTCTTCGTAGTCTATCTCCTTATCGGCATAGCCCATGATTCCTTTGCGCTCAAGGTTTCCATACTTCAGCTCCCCCAGGTCCTTCAGGTAAACAGACACCCCGCCGACGCTCTTGACGACGATATTCCCCAGATCCTGCAAATCGCGGACAAGCCCCACGCCGCGTACGACGTAGCTCAAGTCCCCCCGGCTCAGCGTACTGCCGCCGGCATTGGAATTGTTGCGCGCTATCGACTCGGTCACTTCGCGAAGCGAGAGGTTGTACTCGATCAGTTTGTTGGGGTTGATCTCTATCTGGAACTGCGTCGTGATACCGCCGAAATTGGAGACGTCGGCAATGCCGTGTATCTGCCGCAGGCGGGGAATGATCACCCAATGGTTGAGCTCCGTCAGCTCCCGCAGGCTCTTATCCCCCGTCACCACGTAGCGGTATATTTCGCCGATGGGCGAAGTGAGCGGATCAAGCCCGGGCTTGGCGTCAAAGGGCAGGTCGATATCGTTGATGCGCTCCATCACCCGCTGTCGCGCCCAATAGTCGTCCACCCCGTCTTCAAAGACAAGCGTGATCTTGGAAATACCGAAGAAGTTCTTACTCCGCATCACCTTTAACCCCGGAATACCGTTCAGCTCCCGTTCCAGGGGGATGGTGATCTGTTGCTCTATCTCCGCCACCGCAAGCCCCGGCACCTGCGTGGCCACGCCGACCGATACGTCGGCAATATCCGGGTAGGCGTCGATAGCCAGTTGCCGCCAGGCGTAAATCCCTATGCCCGACAGCAGGATGAATACCGTCAGCATCAACCAGCGACGCTGGATCAGGGTGTTCATTAACTTTTCCATCGCCTTACATATTTAAATAGATTCCACCCTTGACGACGACCACCTCATCCTCGCCCAGGCCGCCGGTAATGCGCACGTTCTCCTGGCCGACGGATTCGGCCTCCACCTTACGCCGGAGGTATTTCCCCTTTGCTACTTCAATCAGCACGTAACCGTCATCCCCCTCCTGCATAACGGCCGTCGACGGCAGGAGCAGCGCTTTTACGGGGGAACTCAGGGAGTGGACTTCGCAGAACATGCCGAGCTTCAGCTCCCTGTCGGCGTTGTCGCACTCGATAATGATTTCCAGCGAGCGGGTCTCTTCGTCCAGCATCTCCCCGACATAATGGATGGCGCCCCAGATCACTTTCCCGGGATGGGCGTTGGTGTATATTTCCACACGGTCGCCATGCTCGATGGCGCCGAGGTACTTTTCCTTGACCAGGGCAGTCACCCAGACTTGCGACATGTCGGCCACCACCACCAACGGCTCCGAATCCTCCCTGGCATAGCTCCCGATCGTAAGCCTGTTCTTCACCACTTCGCCCTGAATGGGAGAAACGACCTGCAACGGCTGCCCCATCTGAAGCGAGGCGGCATCCGTATTGAACAGCTGAAGCGTCGCCTTTGCCTGCTCAAACTCCTGTCCGGCAATGTGCGCTTCGCTTTCGGCCTCGTCCAACTCCCTTTGCGAGGCGACGCCATTGGCCGCCAACTCTTTCAGGCGGCGATAATTCCGCCCGGCCAGCGCGTTGGCCGACTGCGTGGCGAAATAACTCTTCGTCGCCTCATAATAGGCCGGTGAACCAAGCTCGAAAACCGGAGACCCGGCGCTCACCTTTTGCCCCAGGCGGACAAACGACTTGACGATGCGCCCCGCGAACGGGGGAGCGATCTCTGCTAACTTGCCCGAAACCGGGCGAACGGTTCCAACCGTCCTAAATTCCGCCGAAAAATCCTGCAGGGAGGTTTTTTGGACAAAAATCTGTTTCAGAACAGGTGCATCTTCCGACACAACGATGGTGTCGCCTTTTAAACGGATGCCTGCACTCCCGTCTGCGGAGTTATCTTGTTTGCACGAGGCCAGTATACTGCATACCCCGATGGCTATGAATAATTTATTCATTGGAACAATGGTTTTTTAAAATGTTGTCCTAATTCATTTGAGAAACGATAAAAAAAAGATTATTGGGAAAGGAAAACGGGAGGGGCTCTGAGCGGCTGGAATACAGAAAGGATCTGAGGAATATAAAAACGGATAAAATAATGTAGCCGCCTGACACAGGCCGTGCCATGAAAAAACACCGTCAGGCTGAAACACAGCATGACGATATGCGACAAATAACTGATCACCTGGCACTGCTTCTGCGTATGCGTATGGTCGACCGCATTCTTGTCGACAGGAAAATAGAGGTGGGAATGGGTCACTACCCCCCAGGTAAAGTAATGGGTATGATAAAAACAGGTCGCCGACAGATAGTAGCTTAGGAATAAAGCGACCAACGTGAACTTCACTATGTTCATCAGCTTCTCTTTCATCTACCTGTAGAGTTCTTCTTTTTTGACTTTCACGATTTTCCCGAAGCCGGCCAACCGGTTCATGTCGATCTTCCGGCTGTTGCCGACAATCATATAGATAACCGGACGCCCCTGTATGTTCTCTTCATAAAACCGGACGACATCGTCCATGCCTATCCGGGGAAGCCGGTCGATCAACGTCTCGTTCGGATCCGAGGTATACCCGGCAAGCAACAGGGAGGCGATCCTGCGGGAAATCTTCCGGAACGTCGGGTACTCGTTGCCCGACTGGTTGATGAGCGATTGCTTGACGGCGGGTATACGCTCCGGCTTGATGGGCATCCGGCGGATCAGCGAATCCATCACCGTAAGCGCATCAATGGTCTTGTCGGCCTGGGTCGAAAGCATCGCGTTAAACTCGCCGGGCTTGTCGCGGTGGATGAGCGGCAGGGCGGAATAGCCCCCCTTTGTCCGGTAAGCGAAGGAGCGGAACTCCCGTATCTCCTGAAACATCAGCGAAGACATATCGTTGCCGAAATAGCCCGAAAACAGCTTCGCCACATACGGGGAAGCCTCGTCACCCAACGCATCCCCCCCCTTGACATACGCATAGACGATACTCTGCGAAGCGTCGTGCACATCACAGAAAAAGACCGTCGGTTCGCCGTACTCCATCAGCGGGCGGTAGATAGGCGCGTTGGAGGCCACCGCTATGTCCCCCAGCCGGATATGTCCGCCGATACTGCCGACGACCTCCCCCTCGGGCAAGGCGCCGCAATAATGAAAGTCGCACGCCACCCGTTGTATCTCGCCAAAGACCCGCAACAGGTCGGCGCCTTTCAATTTCTTTATCTCCGAAAGGGAAAGCTTATTCAGGTAGTACGACTGCTCCCCGTTTCTCACCTTTTCCAGCAAAGCGCCCGCGATATTATCCGTCGACTTGAAAAAGGCCTTTTTCGACACCTTTTCTTCGTCCCCCAGCTGCTTGATCTTCTTATTATCGGCCTTTACGGCATACATAAAGGAGGCGACCAACGCCAATGTCTCGTCAAAGTGGGCGTCAAAGCCCGTCACCTTAATCACAAACCGGTTGTCGTCCACCGTAAAATACAGCGAACTGCCCAGCGACTGCAACCTCTGCCGGAACACCTCGAACGGCAACTGCTTCGTCCCCAACAGCGGCAGATAAGAAGCCAGCTGCGTCAGCTCCGGCCGCTCGATCTTCCCGACGCCAAACGATATGTCCAGCGTGAAAATATCATTCACCGGATTGGGCGCGACATACAAGCGGGCAAAAGCAGAGAGGGGAATGATCCGTACATCGTTCTCGAGGTCGAGGAAGCGGGGCTTGACCTCTTTCACCGGCAGGCTTTTCAGCTGTTCGGCATACTCGGACGAAGCGTCGACGTGTTCGGGGATAAGCGGGCGGAAGTTCGGCTTGGAAAGGTTCTCCGTCGGGTACTTCCCCGTCTTTTTTGTGGCAAAAAGGTAGTTCTTCGTAAAGTATTTCCGGGCGGCATGGACGACGTCGTCTTTGGTCAGGGCGTCGACATGCTCCACCTCCTTCAGGTAATCCTCCCACGACTTCCCCTGCGAAAACAGCTCCACCATCACTTCGGAGCGGGACGAAATATCTTCCAGCCGGGAGGCGTACCGGCGCTTTTGCTCCAGCTTAAGGCTGCTGAACATGTCGTCGCTGAAATCGCCCTCCTTGATCCGCTCCACCTCTTTCCAGATCAGCTCTTTGGCATGTGAAAGGGACTGGAACATCAGCTTCGGGATACCAATAATCCCCAGGACGCCCGCATCATTGAAACTCTCATTGATCGTCATAGCCGCCATCAGCTTCCGGTTGACCATCAACTTATCCAGATAACCGGTGCCGTTGGCATTGTTCAGCAGGCTGATGACGATATTCAAAGCGGCCTGGTCGGGATGGTTGGCCGGAACGCCGCGAAACGCAAAACCGGCGATCTTAACCAGCGGTATAGGCAAACGTACGACGAACTTCTCCTCCCCCTCAAAGGGCGGAAGCTCCGTCGCTTTCCCCTTCGGCGCTTTCCCCTTGCGGATACGCGAAAAGGTCGACTCCAAGACAGGAAGAATCTCCTCCGTCTCAAAATCGCCACTCAAAATAACCCCCATATTAGAGGCCACGTAATAGGTCTTAAAGAACTTCATCATCTCCGAAAGACGCGGATTCTTCAGGTTTTCCGTACTGCCGATAATCGGATACTCGTAGGGATGCGATTGGAAGAAACGCCCGATAAACCGCTCCATCGCCTCACGCCCCAGGACGTCGCGATACATATTCTTCTCTTCATAAACCGTCTCCAGCTCACTCTGGAACATCCGGAACACCGGGTTCAGCAGCCGCTCGCTGTTGATCTCCGCCCATTGCGCGATATATTGAGGGGAAAAGACATTCACATAGACCGTATAATCCAGCGAAGTGCCGGCATCCAGTCCGCTTCCGCCATAACGGGATATGAGGCGGTTAAATTCGTTGGGGATGACAAAGTCGGCGGCCAGGACGCTGTAGTCGTTGATCTGCTCCTGGAGACGGGTGCGCTCTTTCTTGTCCGCCGTCTGCGCCAACTTGTCGTACAAATCGGCAATGATATCGAGCAGCCTCTTCTCCCGCGCATAATCAATCGTCCCGATCTTATCCGTCCCTTTAAACATCATGTGTTCAAAATAATGGGCAATCCCGGTATTCGGCGAATTCTTCGCCCCGGCCTTAACGACGATAGCGCCAAAAATCTTCGGCTGGCTATGGTCTTCATTCAACCAGACAGCCATGCCGTTACTCAACGTATATTCTTTTACCTGAAGCGACTCTGACATTTCATTATAAACAAGTGACAAAGATAATGATTTTTGGATAATTCTGAATTTTATGACGGGTGCAATTCAAATTGTCGCTATTTTATTTCTAAGAGAGCGAAAACAGCGCACTGGAAATCAGCCCCGCCGCCAAATTCAACAGGGTAAATTCCAAAAACACCCTCCGCGCCGCCCTGATCCGCTGATCCCCGGCGACAACCCCCTCCGGTATGACAAAAGCGCATACCGCCGGAAACACACAACAGTGTAGCCGGAACTACACAATTGTGTAAAACCGGAAATAGCTCCCGTCCGACTAACGTTATATCTAACTCCAAACCTGTATACATACTCAAACTTTTTCTTCTAAAACATGAAGCCTTTTGATGCAGATGATCTAATGTTTTATTTCGGATGTTTTAATTGTTCGCCAACCGGCGAACGATAGTCCGCCAACTGGAGAACAAATGTCCGCCAATTGGAGAACGATCGTTCGCCGGTTGGCGAACAATTAAAACATCCGAAACAAACAGCTAGTTCATCCTAATGAAAAGGGTAGATTATTTAGATGAAAAGGTTAGAGCTATAGGATATGAATATTTTTTCACCCTTTCATCTGATACCGAAAGAAACGCTTCATTCTCAATTAAATTCGTATCTTTGTGCCGGTAATTTAAAAACAGGGAAAATTACAATTGACCTTTAAGTATAATATAATGAACAAAAAAGAGATTATTAAACAACTACAATCAATAACAGGAAATCCCAATGTTTCCCTCCCTGTATGGATTGATTTTGAAATTCGCGAGGGCTTACTTTTAGTGGGTCTGTCACGGCAAGGAATATTCAAAAACATGCAAGAAGACGATTCAGCATTTGAAGGATGGGCTATTTGTTTAAAAGCATGGTTGCCGGAACGAATTAAGAACGTTCAAATTTCATGGAATGCCCTTGTGCCTAAAGGAGAGCAGGAATTGCATTACAACAGATTCAAATATAGGGTTTGGAAGTTTTTACGGAATTACGAATGGGCAATTACAAATTCCGACTCATTCACAGATTATGATATGAGCCATTGCGTTATGAACTTTCCGAAAAAAGAGGCACAAGAAAAAGCGGAAAATATAGAATCTACTATCGAACGGAATTACGTTTCCGCCCATAGCGCTGAGTATGATGCAATAAGCCACCAATTGCCTGTTGGTATTTTTGATGCAAAAATCAGTAATACAAATCGCGTTTTCCCTGGGGGAAATAGTCAAATTGATATTTGGGCGATTAAAGATGATGTATTGCATATTTTCGAATTGAAAGACAAACGCAATAAAAAAGTTGGGATTATATCAGAATTAATGTTTTACGTCAACATTATGGATGATTTAATGAATCATTATATTAACTATCCGGAAGAGGCAAAAGGAGTAAAACTCAGAGAATTTGATAAAATATATGATGCATATAGCAATAAAAAAATTCATACGATTAAAGGATATTTTTTAGCTGAAGAGCTTCACCCATTAATTTCAGGTAAGGTGATTGATTTAATTAACCACAATAACTTATCTCATATACAATATTCAACCCGACATTTATAACAATCATGACAAACTCGGAATTTAAAAGAGCGGCAAGACAACATCAAATAGCATATAGAGAAAAATATATCAGCCTTGAGAATAATCGGTATGCAACATGGTTAAGCGATGCAGACGGACAAAAAGGAAGAAATTTCTATGTCGGCTTGGGCGTTTTTGAATCTGTTCGGCAGCGGTATCCCCAATTTTATGTTGACCTTTATTCCGATATGCTTCGAAGCGAACATATTCCATTTAATTTATTTGTTCCTTTCTTGCAAAATCTTGAATTTTGCAAAAATGTTTTCAATGAAAGGATGAGTGGATGCATTAAATCAATTGAAAACATTAAAATTGAATATGCGCCTTCACCCAAAGAAAATTATTTAGACGATGGAACTTCTTTTGATGCCTATATCGAATATACTCATGCCGACAATTCAAAAGGAATGATTGGCATTGAGGTCAAATATACAGAAAAAGAATATCCGCTCGATCCAAATTCCAAACAGGCAAAAGATATAAATGACAAAAAGGGAAAGTATTATGCAATATCCGAAATGAGTGGACTATACAAACCCAATTCAATAGAAACATTAAAAACGGATTTATTCAGACAGATTTGGAGAAATCACTTGCTTGCAGAAAGTATTCGTTTGGTCGATAATGACAAATTTAAACATGCTACGTCTATGCTTTTTTATCCCAAAGATAACGGACATTTCGCAGAAACAAATAAAAAGTACTGCGAAATGCTGGCGGACAATGACAAGAAGTTTATTTCCATTACTTATGAAGATTTTTTTGAATCATGTGAAAAACATTGTCCCAATAATGATTTCAAAAAATGGATTGACTATCTTAGTGAAAGATACATTATTAATCATATAAATTAAATACGAAGATGCACACAAAAACAGAAGAAAAAATTGTTTACTCATTTTTTGTAATCGGTGTTATCGCCATTTTGTATTACAATTTAAAATCAGGTGTTTCGCTTGATTCTATTGCGCTTATACTAAAAGATTTGATGCCGCTTTCTATTACCGTATGGCTTTTTTATATTGTTGAGGGTATGAGAAAACCAGCAAATTTTGAGAAACCGGCAAAGAGAGCAGTAGAAAAAATTCGCCGGCAGTATAAAAGCTTTTTCTTGGAAAGTTTGACAAAAACAGAGAACCAAAGTGGAGAAAAATGTTTGTTTTTAGCGAAGCAAAAAACTTCATTTATTTCAATAGATCAACTTATTAATGGAATCTTGGAGATTAGGGTTTCACACGGAACGCTTGCTAACTTTGGTTATCCCATATCGCCAAATGATCCGGACAAAGAAAATAGAATTACGAATGTAGCGAAGATTGTCAAAAATGTGGTGAGAGAAACGCTTCAACGTAAAGGTGCAAAAATTCAAGAAATTAGAGAGAAGGACAGGTCGATACAAATTGAATTTATTACACCTGAAGAATATGAACACATCATTGTAGAAGTAGTTGAAAAAGTCATTGGTTTATTAAAAGAAAAACGTGAAGTTTAAAATATAGAAAATGGATTACAATACATTTAGACAGACAATTATTCATGAACATGGAGAGTTGTTATACGCTGCTATTGTTGAGATATTTTTTGCTCAGGCTGTTGAATTTGCAGAAAACGGACAATTAGACGAAGCGGTGGAAGTTTGCAGTGACGCTTTGGTCTTTGCAAAATACTCGGATATAGGTTATGCTGTCATTTATCTTTTAGGTATGCTCTGTGAGGTATATTTGAATAATGGGCAACCTGAATTTGCCGAAAATGTTTTCAAGATGGGTGTCGAAATCATCCGGAAAGGGGAAAAAACAGGTGCTGACCAAGGAACTTATTCAAGTGACATTGATGCGTTTCTTGACCTGAAAATACAAATAGACAAAGCATTATTGGACAACGTTTAAAAATCGGATAGTTTGTGCTATTTAAATAACGGGAGGATAAGAATATGGGAAGATACCTATCTGTTTTTCTTGCATTTATCTTGTTTTGTGGACATGTATATGCGCAAAGCGGCCAGAAGAGAAATCACAGATTCACTCTTTTTACTGATACAGTCCCGGAAAAAGAGTATCCTTTCATTTTACAGGATACGCCCTCTGCTTTGTTTACAATGCGGCAGTCGAACGAAAATTTCCTGAGTATTTACAGGTTGGGTATACATGAGTTGAACAAAGCTTTTTCACCAAAAATAAGTGTTATCACTCAGGTCGTGCTGCAAGGCCTTTTCTTTATGCCGCTTACACACGAAGAGGGGCATCGTTCGGTCTTGACTAACGAAGGGATTGGTTCGATTTCAAGGCCATTTTTCAATAAGAATCTGGCGGCATACGTTACAGGCGTTAGCGACCAATCGCTTATTGACCTGAGAAATGCCAACTTGCCGGCCTTTACGCGCATGTATATAGGTGGTTTGGAATCGGATTATGCACTTATGCTGCGCGAAAATTCATTAATGAATTTTGGGGATGAGAGTCCCCGTACATTATGGATAGAATATGCCATGAGAAAAGTTTCTTTAGTTTCGTATTATGCCATGGGGTTGTTCAAGTATAATATGGGCCTGAAAGAGGAGAGCAACGAATTAAACCGTGACATTGCAGGAATGGACGTGTATGGCGCCATTCGCGCGTTGCATAATCCCACAGAGGAATTTAAACGCTACGTTGATTATGCTGATTTACAGCCGGAAGAGAAGCGCTTTGTTAAACGTGTCGGTTGGCGGTCGTTCATCAACCTGATTGATCCTACTGTCCTGTCAATATGAAATTGTCGGATAAAGTTTTTTGAGTTTAATACGAGCGTCATCATTAGTAAACTGCCAATTGATTTTAGCGTCCTTGTTATTTCTATCCTTTTGCCATGCATCCACTTGCTGTTTCATTGTTTCCATGTCACCAATTCTTCTTTTCAGGCATTGTCCCATAAGAACGTGTATTTCAATTTCCGCCATGTTTAACCAACTGCCATGTTTTGGGGTGTAGATAAATTCAAACCGATCCCAAATACGTTTAGCTTCCTGTGGCGTAAATGCTTCATAGAGAGAAGAAGGCTTATGGGTATTCAAATTATCCATGACCAGTCTTATTTTCTCTGCATTGGGATAATACTCATCTGCAATCTTCCTGATCAATTCTGCCCAATCTTTTTTGGTTTTCCTTTCGGTTACATCCACATACCGCTTGCCTGTGAGCGGTTCATTAACCATAAAGATGTTGGCTACGCCACAGCGTTCATATTCATAATCTATTTTAGCATCACAACCGGGACTCATCGGGATTGCAACACGGGTATCCTTTATCAATTGCTTGGGAGATTCATCCATACAGATTACCGGATACATCGGATTGTACGCTTGCTTGTAAACATCTAAAACGAATTCCATACAAGCCACAAAATCACTGTTTTCCAAAGGTGGAATGACCCAGCCTTGCACCCGCCACGGTTTTATTTCGTTTTTTTTAAAACCTTACGAACCGTTTCGTGAGAAATGCTGTCAATATAGTTTAACTCTACCACCTTCTCTGCCAATAAGCGTAAAGACCAGCGGACATAGCCTGCGGGGGCTTCACTGCAACTCAAGGCTATTAAATGGGCTTCGAAGTCGCCGTCCGTTTTTATATTCAGCACTTCCGGATAATCTTTGCGGGACAGGCAAGATTCAAAGCCTTCCTCTACAAAACGTTGCTTTAAGCGTTCAACCGTCTTTATGTGAACGTGCAGTATTTTTGCAATGGTCTCTGCCGTTGACTTATTCCCAAATTCCCCTTCATCACTGTTAAGCAATATACACGCATTGCGAAATTCTTGTGAGGTATGTTT